>JBKJQD010000105.1:0-3877 GCA_046594125.1 Aestuariivirga sp. | reverse complement strand
AACTCGGCCTCGAACACAACGAGACCCGATCCTGGCATGGTTGGCATCGTCACGTTTCGCTTGTCATGCTCGCCTTCGCCATGATGGCGGCCATCCGGCATCAGGCCAATCGGCCGTCGCCCAAAAAACCACACCACGCGCGAGACGAAAACCACCGGCCTCATTCGATGGTCAATTCAGGAAATCCGCCGCATCGCCATGAAACTCACCCAACGCCGCATCCAACCCGCCTACGTCATCGCATGGTCACTCTGGCGACGAGCTCATCAAGCAGCAGCGCAAAAAGCCCATCGCAAAATCAATTCACGACTGTAATGCCAGTTCGAGCTCGCTACGGCTTCTGCTGTACCCTTTCCCGCAGCCCTGCCGCTTTTGGCCAGCGGCCTTGGTGCGCTCGGCTTTTTTTGCCAAGTGCCAACGCAAGAACTTTGAAGTCCGGTCTGGTTGAGTATTCTCGACCGCCAACCGGTACCGTTAATTCTTTCCAACCAGTTCTTTCCTCGCAGCCTCCGCCAGGAACCCCGACCGCGTCATCCCGATTTCCCGTGCACGCCGGTCAATCCGGGCGAGAAGGGTTTCATCCATGCTGGCGTTGAAGCGCACCGGTTCGGGCTTTGACCTTTTGACTTCGACGATAAAGAAAGCAGCCGCGTCTTCGAAGTCCTCGTCCTTGAGAATACCTTCGAGTGTGCGCGGCTGCGGTAGCGCCTGCCCCTCCTCCAGCATCATGGCAACATGCCCGCCGAGCGCCGCCTGCGCCATCTCGCGGGCCTCATCGACGGTCCTGCCGGCAGTAATGCATCCCGGAAAATCGGGAAAGCTTACGCCGAAATCAGATTTCTGTTCCTTGTGAATGACAGCCAAATAGTTGGTCATTTTTTCTTTACCTTCAATCCAGACTGCTTCAGGATGCTGTTGAGCGTCCCTTTTGGCACGTCCTGTTTCGGATGGGGAACCGTCACAATCCCCGGCTTCGCAGGGTGCTTGAAGTGCCAGTGGCTTCCCGTTGTCCGCGCATGGCGCCAGCCATCGGCGTCAAGCCTGCGAATGATGTATTTTCAAGTGGCGAGCGTCAAACCGCAAAAAAGAGGGCGGCCCAACCGGCCGCCCCTCATAAAAACTCACCAGCGCAACGATGACGATGAAATTCTTGCCTACTCGTGATCATGCCCGGCGTGATCGTCGGCTTCTTCATCCTGCACCATGGCCTGCAGTTCCTCGCGGGTGACGGTCTTGTCGCTCAACTTGGCCTTGCCGACGATGATGTCGACGACCTTCTGCTCAAAGATCGGCCCGCGCAGTTCGACCAGTGCCGAGGGGTTCTTGCGGTAATGGTCCATCACCTGCTTTTCCTGGCCGGGGAACTGGCGCATGCGGTTCATCAGTGCCTGCTGCAGTTCCTGCTCGTTGACCGCAACACCCTCTTTCTCGCCCATGGTGCCGAGAACCAGACCTAAGCGCACGCGGCGTTCGGCGATGGCGCGGTATTCCTTGCGGGCCTCTTCGTCCGTCGTCTTCTCGTCTTCAAAGCTCTTGCCGGCGCGCTTCATCTCGTTCTCAAGGGCAGCCCAGATGCCCTTGAATTCGGCCTCGACCAGCTTCTCGGGCAATTCGAAACCATAGAGCTTGTCGAGCGCGTCGAGCACGTCGCGCTTCAGCTTCATGGCGGACATCTGGGCAAATTCAGAGGCCATGCGCTCCTTCACCATGTCCTTCAGCTTGGACAAATCCTCAAAGCCCATCTTCTTGGCAAATTCGTCATCGATGACGGTTTCCCTGGGCGTTTCGGTTTTGGTGACATGCACGGCGAAAGAGGCGGCCTTGCGAGCCAGCTCCTTGACGCCATAGGTCTCCGGGAAGGTGACACTGACGGTGGTGTCATCACCCGCCTTGGCGCCGATTAGCTGATCCTCGAAGCCGGGGATGAACTGGCTGGAGCCAATTTCCAGATCGACATCTTCCGCCGTGCCGCCCTCGAAGGCCACGCCGTCGATGGTGCCAACAAAGTTGATCGTAAGTTTGTCGCCCTTTTCGGCGGCGGCACCCTCAGGCTTGGCTTCAAAGGCGCGCTGCTGCGACGACAGGCGCTTCAGCGTCTCACCGATATGGTCATCGCTGACCTCCACCGTATGGCGCACCAGTTCGACGCCGGAATGGTCCAGGACATCGAAATCCGGGATCACCTCGAAGGCCAGCGAGAAAGCAAGATCGCTCTTGCCGTCCATGATGGCGTTCACTTCGGTTTCGTCCTGGGGCAGCGTCACTTCCGGCTGGTAGGCGGGCTTCAGGTTGCGTTCGGCCAAGACCGCCTTCGACTGGTCGTCGATGGTCTTCTGCACAACTTCGGCCATGGCCGACTTGCCATAGACGCGCTTCAAATGCGGCACCGGAACCTTGCCAGGACGGAAGCCCTTGATATTGGCGCGGGCCGACAGTTCAACCAGCTTGGCGTTGAGTTGCTTGTCGAGTTCAGCGGCATTGACGACGACCTTGAATTCGCGCTTCAGGCCGTTGCTCAGTGTTTCGGTAACCTGCATTTGTCTCGCTCTTGTCTTACATCATCAGTTTCAGGCATCGGGCCATGGCTTGAGCTGGTGCGGGCGGAGGGACTTGAACCCCCACGGGTTTCCCCACAGGAACCTAAATCCTGCGTGTCTGCCAATTTCACCACGCCCGCGCATGCCAAAGGCACCGGGTGTTGCATTGGGCGCGGTCTATAGCAGAGGGGTTTCCGCGATGCCAGCGGAGAAAATCACCAAGACAGCGCCATCCTGAGGCCGGCGGTCAGCCGCTCGCGCACTTCGAGGTCGCGGAAGGGTTCATGGGCAACGCCCAGCATGAAGTCGATGTTTCTGCCCTGGTCCGGCAACCGCGCCAAGGCGGCAGACGCCTTGTCGCGCTGGCCCAGGTGGCCATAACACGCCAGGGCATACATCACATCCCACGCCGCTTCGGGGATTGGTTCAACGCCCGTGAGGCAGGTTGCGTAGTCGCCCTCGGCAAAGGCTGCAACGCCTTCGAACTCGCCGAACCACAGGGGTGGCAAGGGTTCAAGCCGCCGCGCCTGGACAAAGAGTGCGCGCGCCTCGGCATACTGGCCATCGTAGGCAAGGGCCAAGGCACAGTTGACGAGGGCGGCGGGATCGGATGGGTTCAATACAACCCCGCGCTTGCCGGTCCGGACTGCGCCTTCGCGATCGTTGGTGCAGAGCAGCGTCCAGGCGTGAATGGCGTGACACATCGAATTGGCCGGATCGAGCGCTATGGCCTGACCCGAGAGGGCCGCTCCCTTGATAGCGTTGCCTTCGGAAAAATCCAGTATCCAGCTTTCGCAATAGGTCACGCCCAGCCAGCCGAGGGCCTCGGCATTGCGCGGGTCGAGCGCTACCGCCCGTTCGAAGCACTGGTGTGCTGCCAATGATCCAGCACGCGTCAGCTTCTTGAAGTGCCAATAGCCCTGCAGCATATGCTCGTAGCTTGAGAGGCTGGTGTGCGGGCGGCCGGAGCTTCTGACATTGATCTCGATCTCGAGATGGCGGGCGATGGCGGCGGCGACCAGTTCGCTGATTTCGTCCTGCAGGCTGAACAGGTCGCTGACCGGCCGGTCATAACGCTCGGCCCAGATCGCCGCCTCGCTCGCCGCATCGGACAGCCTGACCGCGAAACGAATGCGGCCATCGGCCCGGCGGAAGCTGCCGGTGACCACGAAGTCGGCCTTGAGCCTGTCGCGTATTGCAGCGAAATCCGGAGCTGCCGCCCGGAACCTGGCCGCCGAATGCTGGCCGATCACTGAAAACACGCGAAACCGCGCCAGACGGTCGGTGATGTCGCCGGTGATGCCATCGCTGAAATACTGCTGCTCCGGATCGCCGCTCAA
>JBKJQD010000365.1:0-9154 GCA_046594125.1 Aestuariivirga sp. | reverse complement strand
CGGAAGCCCTGGCGAAAGCGTCCTTCACCGTCAAATCGCTGGCCCGGACCGCCGGCGCCGATGCTATGATTGCCGCCATGGTCAGGGCGATGGCGGCGATAATCTCGAGTGTCAGTTTGCGCATGGGGTTCCTCTCACGCCAGATATGGGCGGCGCCGTGGCACGCGCTCCGCGTCATGGCGTCGCTGTTCTTGGCGCTGACGGCTCCAGCTGCGGCCGATCCCCAGCCTGTCGCCATCGAGCTGGTACTGGCGCTCGACAGTTCCGCCAGTGTCGACCGCAAGGAATTCCGGCAGCAGATCGAAGGCCTGGCGCTGGCCTTTCGTGATCCGGAGGTACTGCAAGCAGTGGACAGTCTCAAGCCCTTCGGCGCCGCCGTGGCCGTGTTGCAATGGGGGGCGCCTGGTGAAACGCGAATCGTGCTGCCCTTCACCCATCTCGGCAATGCGCGCGATGCCAAGGCTTTCGGTTTCCGCGTCGGTCTGATCCGGCGCTGGATGTGGGCCAGCGCCACATCGATTGCCACCGGCATCGACGATAGCCGGGCGCTGATCGAGAGCAACGAATTTGACGGTGTCCGCCGCATCATCGATGTATCGGGCGACGGGCCGGACAATGGCGGTGCTGATCTTGATGCGGCGCGTGATCGCGCCAGGGACGCCGGCATCACCGTCAACGGCCTGCCGATCATGGCCGATGATCCAGAGCTTGCCGACTACTACGAGCAGCAGGTGATCACCGGCGTTTCGGCCTTTATCGAACCGGCCCGCGACTTCGACGACTATGTGCGGGCCATCCGCGAAAAACTGCTGCGCGAACTGCGGCCGCTTGGTTCCTAGCGCACTGCCATCGCTGTCATTCCATTGCCTCGATCAGCCGCGCGGCGGCTTTTTTTAATTCGTCTTCGGTGAAGCCGGCAAAGCTGAGCAGCAGGCCCTGGGCGCGCTTGCGCCCGGCAAAGTGGCTGGAGAGCGACTGTGCCTCGATGCCCACGCCTGCCAGCCGCGCCACGATGGCTTCGTCGCTGACACCCTGTGGCAGATGCAGCAGCAGCATGAGGCCCGCCGGGGACGCGTCGATCTGGTACAGGCGTCCATCTCCCGGCTCAAGAGCGGCGATCAGCACTTCGCGGCGTGTCGCGTAAATGCGGCGCATGCGGCGGATGTGGATGGCGAATTCGCCGGACGTCATGAACTCCGCCAAGGCCGGCTGGGCCATCAACGATGGCGGTGCGCCATGCGACAGGCGTTCCTCGCGGAAGCGTTCAAGCAGGGCGCGCGGCACGACGATGTAACCCAGCCGGATGATCGGCGAGAAGACTTTCGAGAAGCTGCCCGAGTAGATGACGCGGGCCCGCTTGTCGAGACTCATGAGAGCGGGCAAGGGCCTTCCCACATAGCGGTACTCGCTGTCGTAATCATCCTCGATGACGATGGCATCGGCCTCGGCCGCCCAGTCGAGAAGCTCCAGCCTGCGGGCCAGCGGCATGGTGACGCCCATGGGATATTGCCTGGCCGGCGTCACGAAAGCGGCGCGGGCATTCCCAGCCTTTTCGCGGCCACGCATCACCACCAGACCCTCGCCGTCGACCGGCACCGGTACGACGCTGACACCGCCCAGCGAAAACACCCGCCGCGCCGTGGGATAGCCCGGTTCCTCGATCCATACTTCGTCACCCTCGGCCAGCACGGCGCGGCCGATCAGGTCGAAGGCATCAAGTCCGCCCGCCGTGACAATCACCTGCTCCGCCGAACAGGAAATGCCGCGCCATTCGAAGAGGTGCCGGGCGATGGCCTGGCGCAAAGCCATCCAGCCAAAGGGATCATTGTGTTCAAGCAGCGTCACCGGAGGATTACGCCAGAAGCGGCCAAGCAGCCTGCCCCAGTCGTCATGGGGGAAATTCTCCCAGTCGACAAGGCCGGAACGGAAGGGCCTGGCCGGCTGGCGTTTCACGGCGCGATGGGTCGCCTGGGCCGCGGGCTGGCGCGCTGGTGCCGAGGTCAACAGGGCTTCGGGCAGTTCGGCGGCAACGCGGGTTCCGGAGCCGGAGCGGGTTTCGAGATAGCCTTCGCCGAGCAACTGCTCATAGGCTTCGACGATGGTGGCGCGGGCCACGTCCAATTCCTCGGCCAAGGCCCTGGTCGAAGGCAGCTTGGCTTGCGGCTTCAGGCGGCCATCCAGCACCAGGGCGCGGATCTGACGGGCGATCTGCGATTGCAGCGGCTCGCGGTCATGGCGGTCGATGCCGATCTCGCTGGCCGATGTTCCCAAAAGCGGTCTGTTCATTGCTGCTGATCTTGGTTCTTTCAATCAGACCATATCGCAGCCAATTAGGGCTGGCAAACAGGAGACTTCGATGACCGACGCCCCGAGCGAACGCACCCGCGTCAAGCGCCTCAACAAGCGCGCCAAGTATGATGCGGAAACCGTGCATGGCATTCTCGACGCCATGCCGGTCTGCAGCGTCGGCTATGTGTTCAATGGCGCCCCATTCGTCACCACCACGCTGCAGTGGCGCGAGGGCGACCATGTTTATTGGCACGGCTCCGCCGCCAGCCGCATGCTGGAGGCTTGCGAGGATGCGCAGGTCTGCGTCACCGTCAGCATCATCGATGGTTTCGTGATGGCGCGCTCGGCCTTCAATCATTCCTGCAACTATCGCTCGGTGATGGCTTTCGGCACGGCGCGAAAAATCACCGGGGAGGCCGAGAAGGAACTGCTGCTGAAGAATTTCACCGAACGGCTTTATCCGGGGCGCTGGGACTTGCTGCGGCCGGTGACGGCCAAGGAAATCAAGGCGACCACCGTCCTCGCCCTCAAGCTCGATGAATGTTCGGCCAAGGTGCGCAATGGACCGCCGGGCGACGACGAGGACGATTACGCGCTACCCATCTGGGCGGGGATCATTCCGGCGCGGCTGCAAACTCTTCCGCCTACGGACGATCCGCGCCTCATCGCGGGATTGACTCCGCCCGCCCATGTGACAAACTTCAGGATTGATCGATAGCGGCGGAGCTCTACCGGGAGTTTATGAAGGTGGCTGGTGTTTGAGGTTGGAGTCGTAGTTAGTCGAGATTGCCCCTTAACTTCCCCCTCCCCACAAGGGGGAGGGGGACGAGTACAACTCACTCCGCCAGTGCGCCGATGATCCGCACCCAGCTGCGGATGCCGCGCTGGTAGCTTGACAGATTGTATTTTTCGTTGGGGCTGTGGATGGCGTCGTCGTTGAGGCCGAAGCCCACCAACACGCTGTCCATGGCGAGGATATCCTTGAACGAGCGGCAGATGGGAATGGAGCCGCCCGAACCCATGAACACCGTGTCGCGCTTGAACTCCTGCTTCAACGCCGCCGCGGATTTTGCAATCCACGGATTGTCTTCCGGAATTTCAGTGGCCGGGCTGCCGCCGCCGCGCCCTGAGAATTCGATCTTGCAATCCTTGGGGATGAGCTTTTTGGCGAAGGCCTGGAAGGCCTTCAGAACCTTGGCGGGATTTTGTTTGCCAACCAGGCGGAAGGTCAGTTTGGCGTGGGCCTTGGAGGGCAGCACGGTCTTGGCGCCGGGGCCGGTATAGCCACCCCAGATGCCGTTCACCTCAGCCGTGGGCCTTGCCCATATCTGCTCCAGAACACTCTTGCCCTTTTCGCCCGCCGCCGTCTTGAGGCCTACCTCGCGCAGAAACTTGGCGTCCGAGAACTTCAGCGCCTGCCATTGTTTCTGCGTCGCCTTGGGCAGGGGCGCGACGCCGTCATAGAAGCCGGGGATCGTCACCTTGCCGTTCTTGTCATGGAGTGCCGCGAGAACTTTGCTCAGTACACGGATGGGATTCATCGCAGGCCCCCCGTACAAGCCGGAATGCAGGTCGATACGCGGGCCGGTGATGGAGATTTCCTCATGCAGCATGCCGCGCAGCCTGGTGGTGATGGCCGGGGTCTTGGCATCCCACATGCTGGTATCGCAGACGAAGGCGATGTCGCAGGACAGCTCATCCTTGTTGGCCTTGAGAAAGGGAATGAGCGAGGGCGATCCCGATTCTTCTTCGCCTTCAATCAGAAAAGTGGCTTTCACTGGCAATGATCCGGTCTGACTGATCCAGGCGCGGGTGGCTTCCACGAAGGTCATGAACTGGCCCTTGTCGTCGGCGGTGCCGCGGCCATACATGCGCTCGACGCCATCGGCGTCCTTGCGTCGCTCAGGCTCGAAAGGTGGCGTTGTCCACAGGTCAAGCGGATCGGCGGGCTGCACGTCGTAGTGTCCGTAGAACAGCACATGCGGGGTCTGCTGCGTCGCGGTTTTCGGCGTGTAGTGGGCGACGACCATCGAGCGGCCAAGCGTCGGGCGCACTTTGGCGTCGAAACCCAGGCTGGAGAGTTCGGCCACAATGGCGGCGGCTGCCCGGTCGCAATCGGCGTTGTGGGCCGGATCGGTGGAGATTGACGGAATGCGCAGCAGGGTGAAGAGCCGCTCTATGCTCTGGTCGAATGCACCATCGGCGGCGGTGAGAACGGCGGGCAGTTCAGTCATTGTTGTTTTTCCTCAGGCTCGTGAAGGTATTTTCCGGTGACCCTCGGCTGTGCCATGGTATCGCCGTGGTGCGGTGGCCGGCGCCTTGAGGGAATTGTTGATCAATTTGCGTCAGAACTGAAACGGGATGCATGAAGATTTCACCATAGGGCCAGGACGCCAGAATCGCAGGCACTGTCCCACGGCGCGGCAATGGCCCGCAAGGGTCCAGCCATGAGCGGCTTCCAGCTGGCCCGCGACAGCCTGCAGGCGCGCGCGCCTTCGGCAGGTATCGGCCGCTTCCGCCGCCGCGGCTATCTGCGCCTGCGCCATGTCTTGTCCTTCGTGGACATGGCCTTCGTCTGGAAGCGGCGCTGGTTCATCATCACCATGCTGCTTGGCTTTCTGCTGATGGCGGCGCCAACGCCTTCGGGCCTCAGCCACCAGGGCCAGATCGTGCTGACCATGTCGCTGATGGCGACAATGCTGTTCATCACCGAAGCCATTCCGCTGCCCACCGTGCCGCTCTTGATCATCGTCGGCGAGGTGGTGCTGCTCAAGGTCGATTCGACCGAGGTGGCCAAGAGCCTGATGACCGACTCGGTCTTGTTCATCATGGGCTCGCTGATGCTGGCGGTGGCCATCGTGCGGCAGCGCCTCGACAAGCGCATTGCATGGTGGATCGTGCGCTTCACCGGCACCAACGTCTACTGGATCAGCTTCGGCATCACCGTGGTGTGCGGCGTGCTGGCGGCTTTCATCGGCGAACATACCGTCGCGGCGATGATGCTGCCGGTCGGCGTCACGCTGATTTCACTCACCTCGCAGGACCCGAAGAAAGTTCATAATCTTGCGGCGGTCATCCTGTTTTCGATTTCCTATGGCTGCTCGATCGCCGGTGTGGCCACCCCTTCGGGTGGTGCCCGCAACGCCATCATCATCAGCTACTGGAAGGACTTCTTCTACAATCCCGCCGACCCGGCAACACACCGCTTCCTCATGGATTACGTGACCTGGATCATTTATGCCTTTCCGATGTTCCTGCTGCGCCTGCCGATCGTCGCGGCGCTGCTCGTCTACACCTTCAAGCCAGAAGTCACCGACATGTCGCGGGCGATCAGCAGGCTTCGCACCCAGGTTTCGATGCAAGGGCCGATGCGCGGCTCGGACTGGCTGACCATCGCCATTTTCGCGGCAACCATTTTCGGCTGGGTGACGCTGTCCTCGACGCTGGGTCTGGGGATCGTCGCCATTGCCGGTGCGGCGGCCTTCCTGGTGTTCGGCCTGGTGCGCTGGGAGGACATCAACTCGGGCGTCAACTGGGGCGTCGTCCTGCTCTATGCCGCGGCCATTTCGCTCGGCGTCGAAATGAAGGCGACAGGGGCCGCGGAATGGGTGGCGGCCAGCGTCATCCAGGCAATGAACGCGGCGGGCGCCGGCAGCGATTTCGGTTTCAACACGGCCATAGCACTCCTCACCATCGGAGTATCGAACACCATGACGGCGGGTGCCGCCGTCGCCGTTCTGGCCCCCATCGTGCTGAAGACGGCGGTGGCGGCTGGCGAAGACCCGATCAGCGCCGGCTTCATCACCGCCATATCGTCGGCCTTCGGATATCTGACACCTGCGGCACAACCGGCTTTCACGATCATTTATGCTTCGGGTTATCTGAAAGGTTCCGACTTCTTCAAGATCGGTATCCGCATGATGCTCATATCGCTGTTCGTGCTGCTGCTTACTTCCACGCTCTACTGGCCGCTGCTGCGGCACATGGGCTGAGCGATGCACCCGTTCGCGCGCAGCATCCTCTCGGACCGCCAGGAAGCCGCGGTGCGCAAGACGCTGCACCACCTGCGAAGCCAGCGCCGCAACCGCTTCCGGGTTCTGGCCTGCATCGACGGTACCGACGAATCCTTCATTACCGTGCGCTTCGGGGCGCGCTACACGCTGCAGCATAATTGCGACCTGATTATCCTGTTCGTGCGGCCCATCGATTCCGGGCTGCACTCGGGCGGCTTGCAGGTCAGGCTGGCGCGGCAGAACATGCTCGATGCCGGTTTTGAAATTCCAGGCGTGCGACACCTGAAACGGGCGCTGGAAATTCTCAAGGAAGAAGGCATCGATGTGGCGTCATGGCCGCAGGAGGCGGCGCACCAGGATGCCTGGGGCGATGCGGCGGGCGACAACAAGATCGAGTATCGCAGTCCCCAAGGCCAGAACGTGGTGGTCAAGCTGAAGACCGCGCCCGACGTGGCGGGCGGCATTCTCGACCAGTATGAACTCGGCCCCTACAACCTGATGATCCTTGGCGAGCCGTCACGCTGGCGCGGCGAAATCGCTGCTTTCTTTGATTCCGGCATCGTGCAGACGGTGGCGACCATGGCACCCTGTTCTGTCCTGGTGGCCAGGCAGAGCCTCGACAGGGAGGGATATTTCATCTGCACCGACGGGTCGTCGCGCTCCATGCAGGCGGTGCGCCGCGCCGCCGTTCTGGCCGAGGTGTGCGGCCAGCCGATCACGCTGTTTTCGGTGGCGACCACGCCGGAAGGCCGCCCAGCGGCGGAAGAAGCGGTGGCCAATGCCAGGGCGCTGCTCAAGGCCATGAAGATCACGGTGAAGGACACCAAAGCCGCCGTCGGCAATCCGGTCGAGGAGATCGTCGAGCGCGGCTCGCTCTACCGGGTCATCGTGGTGACCGACGAAGGCCGCTCACGCCTGCAGCGCCTGATCCGGGGTTCGACGGCCACGGAAGTGGTGCGCAAGGCCCGAACCAGCGTTCTTGATGTGAGGTGAGACCGGCCGGTGATTGCGGCGGTTCCAAAATCAGCCGCACTGGCCTAGACTGGGTGAAATCAGCGCATCCGCACAACCTTGACAGGAGCGACCCGCCGCATGAGCGATTTCAAACTCTACTGTTTCGGCGAATCCGGCAACGCCTATAAGTCAGCACTCATGCTGGAACTGTGCCGCCTCCAATGGGCGCCGGTCTTTGTCGATTTTTTCAACGGCGAAACACGTACCCCCCAATACCGCGCCGTGATCAACGAAATGGGTGAAGCGCCGGTTCTGGAACATGGCAGCATGAAGCTGACACAGTCGGGCGTCATTCTCGACTATCTGGCCGAGCATACCCGCAAGTTCGGCGCCAAGAGTGACGGCGAGCGCCGCGAAATCTGGCGCTGGATCCTGTTCGACAACCACAAGTTCACCGCCAATATCGCAACGCTGCGATTCCTGATGCAGTTCGCCAAGACGGGCGAAACCCCGGTCACCGAATTCCTGCGGACGCGGGCCAGCAATGCCCTCAAGGTCGTCGATGCCCATCTGGCGCAGTCGCCCTTCATGATCGGCAAGCGCGCCACCATCGCCGATCTCTCGCTCTGCGGTTACCTGTTTTACGGCGAGGAACTGACGGTGCCGCTGGAGCCGCATATCAATGTGCTGAAATGGCTGGACCGCATCAGGGCGCTGCCCGGCTGGAAGCACCCCTACGACCTGATGCCGCGCGCCAAGCCCTGACCAAACTTCCCTTCTCCCATCGGGAGAGGTGTTTTGAGTCAAGTTATACCAGCGGCGAACGGTCAAAAGTTATTTACACGAACCTCAAGCCCGGCCGGTTGGTGCCGTGGCTTCCAGGTATTCGTCGAGATGCTCGAGATTCTCGAAGCGCATCCAGCCCTCGTCGGTTTCGGCTTCCACCGTTCCATCCGAAAGGACGCGGGCCGGGCGATTGCGGATGGTGCGCTCCTCGACGACATAGAGCTGGCCTTCGGCGGCGGGGTCCTCTTCGGCGGCGGCTTCGGCTGGCTCTTCGGCTGTTGCCTCATCATCCACGTCGTCTTGAGACTCGGCGGTGGCTTCCGGCTCGGCGGGCGTCACAACGGGTGCGGCTTCGGGTTCGAAGGCTTGCTGGATATTCTTCTTGGCTTGCTCCAGCGCGTTGATGGTCTCCTGAACCTCAGAGGAAACCGGTTCGGCCACAACAGCAACGGCAGCCACCTCCGTCAAACGGCGGCCAAATTCCGGGATGTCCGCAGCGGGCGCCTCGGCAATATCGGGCATGGGGCTGTGCATAACCATTGCGGCGGGCCTCGCGGTTTCGACGGCGTTGATCACGCCGCCAAGACCCACCGACAAGATACCGCCCACAATGATGATGGCGGTTGCCTCCGGGTTAATGCCCCAGCTCACGATTGAAGCCGGAGAGAAAAAGATCATCAGGCCGAGGGCCACACCAACGGCCACCAGCACGATCCCGGCGATCCACATCAACTTTGCCATAGCGTCCCCCTTGGGCGGCGATGATTCGACTGCAGTCCTTACCCCATAACAACGGCAGCCGCGGTTAATATTCCATCAATTGCCAAGGATTGAAAGGCCTTAGCTCTCAATCACAATTCTGGGTGCCGGCCGGCTCAGTCCACCGCTTTCAATGGCGGCCCAGACCTTCGCGGCGATGCTGCGATAGATGGCGGCATGGGCGCTGTCCGGCAGTGTCGCGGTGATGGGTTCGCCAGCATCGGAGCGCAGGCGCACATCCTTGTCGAGAGGCACTTCGCCGAGGAAAGGCACACCGAGCTTCGTTGCTTCATCACGGGCACCGCCATGGCCGAAGATTTCGTGGCGCTCGCCGCATTTGGTGCAGACGAAAT
>JBKJQD010000363.1:0-2990 GCA_046594125.1 Aestuariivirga sp. | reverse complement strand
CCAGTTCCCGCTGGCGATCTTCGCGGCCAGCGCTTCGCCATAGCCATGGCCGCGCATGGCGTCGATCAGGTTCGGCAGGCCGCTGACGTCGCCGATTTGCGAGGGAATTCGCGCCCCGTCGAAATCCGAGCCCAAGCCCACATGATCCTCGCCCGCCAGCTTGATCAGGTGGTCGAGGTGGCGCAGCATGGTGTCGAGGCCGTTCTCGCTGGCCCAGCGGCCATCGGCGCGCAGGAAGCCATTGGCGAAATTCAGCCCGATCATGCCGCCCGATTGACCGATGGCCTTGATCTGCTCGTCGGTGAGGTTGCGCGCCGAGGCGCACAGCGCGTGGGCATTGGAGTGAGTGGCAACCAAGGGTGCTGAGCTCAGTTTCGCCACATCCCAGAAGCCCTTCTCATTGAGATGTGAGAGGTCGAGAAGGATGCCAAGTTCATTGCAGCGCCGCACCAGATCCTTGCCCGCCTCGGTCAATCCAGGTCCGGTGTCGGGCGAGGACGGAAAGCGGAACGGCACGCCATGGCCGAAGATATTGGGCCTGCTCCACACCGGCCCGATGGAACGCAACCCCGCCTGATGCAGCACGTCGAGGCTCTTCAGGTCGCGGTCAATGGCCTCCGCCCCTTCGATGTGAAAGATCGCCGCCGTAATGCCGTTTGCAAAGCATTCGCGGATTTCGGCGGCGGTCCGGCACACCTTGAAGCGGCCCCCGGAGGCACGCTCGATGCGAAACAGCAGCGCTGCCATTTCCACAGTCTTGGTGAGCGCCGGATTATGCGCAACCTCGCCAGCGGGCGGTGGATTGGTGTCATCATCATCGCCGCGGGGATCATCCGGATTGGGCACATAGATGGCGAAGAATCCGCCAGCCATCTGGCCCTTGACCATGCGCGGCAGGTCCATGTGCCCCTTGCCATCGCCATCGATGAAATCGGCAACCGGGTCGCCCTCCTTCTTGAGCCACAGGCGAAGCAACACATCGTTGTGGCCATCGAATACAGGAATGCTGCCAGTCACGGATCAAAACTCCAGGGTCAAAACAGATAAGGGGGCGGCCATGCCACCCCCCAACATTCAATTGGTGGTCCGATGGCGATTACGCCTTGGCGTGCATCGCTTCGACATAGTCCCAGTTCACCAGGTTGTCGACGAAGGCTTCGAGATACTTCTGCCGCAGGTTGCGATAGTCGATGTAGTAGCTGTGCTCCCACACGTCGCAGCCGAGAATGGGCGAGGCGCCGTGCATCAGCGGGTTTTCGCCGTTGGGCGTCTTCATGATGGTAAGCTTGCCGTCCTTCACGGCGATCCAGCACCAGCCCGAACCAAACTGGGTGAGGCCCGCCTGCACGAAATCAGCGCGCATCTTGTCATAGCCGCCAAGATCGCTGTCGATGGCCGAAGCCAGCTTGCCCGGCAGTTTCTTGCCGCCGCCATTGGGCTTCATCCAGTTCCAGAAATGCAGGTGGTTGTAGTGCTGGCCTACGTTGTTGATCAGCGGTGCCGTCTTGTCGGAAAAGGCCTTCTTGCAGATGTCCTCGATGGACAGTGCGGCCAGTGGTGAATCCTTCAGCGCAGCGTTGCCGTTGGTCACATAGGCCATGTGATGCTTGGCGTGGTGAAACTCGAGCGTCTCCTTCGACATGTAGGGAGCCAGCGCATCATGGGCATAGGGCAGGGCGGGGAGTTCAAGAGCCATCATCGTTCCTCCTTGAAATGGAAGCCATGTCTAGTCGCTTGGGGCCATTCGCGCAAGGAAGGAGGATATGACCCAGCCGCATATTGACTCCCTGCTAGCCGAGGGACTTTTCCATGAACACGCTGTTGCGATCATCCGGCGGATAGTCTCCGAAAGGCCCACGTTCAGCATAGCCCAGCATGCGGTAGAGACCGATGGCTTCCGGCTGGTGGATGCCGGTCTCCAGCCGCGCCGTGCGGAGTCCGGCGGCACGGGCCTCGTCCTCGATGCGGTCCATCAGTTTCCTGGCCAGCCCAAGGCCGCGCGCCGCGGGAGCCACATAGACACGCTTGATCTCGGCATAGTCATCATGCAGCCAACAGCCGCCGCAGCCCAGAACCTCGCCGCCAACGCTCGCCGCGAAGAACCGCATCGGCGGCTGGCGCAGCGTCTCGATGTCGAGCAGATGATTGCTCTCGGCTGGATAGAGCGGGATCATATAGGCATCAAGCGCATCGATCAGTACACGGACGGATGGATCGGCGGGATCGGCAATGGTGATCGCAATGCCTGTCACTGAAACGCCTGCAGCCCCGTCTGCGCCCGGCCGAGGATCAGCGCGTGAACGTCATGCGTGCCCTCATAGGTGTTCACCGTCTCGAGGTTCACCATATGGCGGATTACATGATACTCGTCCGAGATGCCGTTGCCGCCGTGCATGTCACGCGCCATGCGGGCGATGTCGAGGGCCTTGCCGCAGTTGTTGCGCTTCATCAGCGAGATGGCGGGCGGCGCACCCGTACCCTTTTCCAGCGCCCGGCCCAGCGCCAGGCAGCCGTGCAGCCCCAGTGCGATCTCGGTCTGCATATCGGCAAGCTTCTTCTGCACCAGCTGGTTGGCGGCCAGCGGCTTGCCGAACTGCTTGCGGTCGAGCGTGTATTGTCTGGCCCGGTGCCAGCAGTCCTCGGCCGCCCCCATGACCCCCCAGGCAATGCCGAAGCGCGCCTTGTTGAGGCAGCTGAAAGGACCGCCCAGGCCCCGCGCATTGGGCAGCAGCGCATCGTCCGGCACTTCAGCATTATCGAGCACGATCTCGCCGGTGACCGAAGCGCGCAATGAAACCTTGCCCTCGATGATGGGCGTGGTGAAGCCCTTGGTGCCGCGCTCGACGAGGAAGCCGCGGATGGTATCGTCCTCGGTCTTGGCCCACACCACCGCGACATCGGCGATGGGCGAATTGGAAATCCACATCTTGGAGCCGTTCAGCACATAGCCGCCCGAAACTTTCCTGGCGCGGGTTTTCATGGCGCCCGGA
>JBKJQD010000268.1:0-5047 GCA_046594125.1 Aestuariivirga sp. | reverse complement strand
CGCGCTGATCGCTGATCCACTGCCACTCGAACGCTATATCGGCGTTCACAGATAGGAGAACACGATGGCCCACGATGCCGCCGCACAGAATGCCGGTCCGCAAAAACTGGTGATCCGCAACATCGGATTGGTGCTGTCTGGAGCGATGGAGCAACCGATCCTTGATGCCGATACGATCATTGCGGTGAATGGCAAGATCAGCGCCATCGGCCGCGCCAAGGATTTGGACCAGGAAGGTGCTACAACGATCATCAACGCCAATGGCACGGCGGTGACGCCGGGCCTCATTGACAGCCATGTGCATCCCGTTGCCGGTGACTGGACGCCGCGGCAGAACCAGATGGGCTGGATCGATTCCAGTCTCAATGGCGGCGTCACCACCATGATCTCGGCGGGTGAGGTCCATACGCCGGGGCGCCCGCGTGATGTCGTTGGCCTCAAGGCATTGGCGATTTCGGCGCAGCGCCAGTTTGCAAATTTCCGGCCTTCGGGCGTTAAGGTTCACGCCGGTGCGCCCTGTATCGAACCGGAGATGGTGGAACAGGATTTCAAGGACCTCGCCGATGCCGGTGTCACGCTGCTTGGTGAAGTGGGCCTCGGCGGTGTCAAGGACGGGCCGACGGCGCGGCGCATGGTGGCCTGGGCGCGCAAATATGGCATCCAGAGCACCATTCATACTGGCGGCCCCTCGATTCCGGGATCGGGATTGATCGACAAGGACGTGGTGCTCGATGCCGACACCGATGTGATCGGCCACATCAACGGCGGCCACACGGCCCTGCCCGATTCACAAATCCGCTGCATCTGCGAGGGCTGCAAACGCGGCCTCGAAATTGTTCATAACGGCAATGAGCGGGCCGCGCTCTACACCTTGCGTCTGGCCACCGAGATGAAGCAGCTTGAGCGCGTCATTCTCGGCACCGATGCGCCCGCTGGCTCCGGCGTGCAGCCCTTGGGGATCGCCCGCATGATCTCGATGCTCTCGGCACTCGGCGATCTTCCCGCCGAACTCGCCATCTGCCTCGCCACTGGCAACACGGCGCGCATGCGCAAGCTCGACTGCGGCTTGATCGAAGTGGGGCGCAGTGCTGATTTCGTGTTCATGGACAAGGCCCAGCATTCGGCGGGTGCAACTTTGCTGGAGAGTATCCAGCTTGGTGACCTGCCGGGCATCGGCATGGTGGTGATCGATGGCGCGGTGCGCTGCCAGCGCAGCCGCAATACGCCGCCTGCCACGCGCATTCCCGTGCTGCTTTGATAGCTGCAGTTATGACCCACTCCATCGAACTTCTTGATGAACTCATCGCCTTCGCGACCGTTAGCCGCGACAGCAATCTTGACCTTATCGCCTATGTGCAACGGCATTTGTCAGCACTTGGAATTGAGTCGACGCTGGCGCCCAGCGAAGATGGCCGCAAAGCCAATCTGTGGGCGACCATCGGGCCTGAGGACCGGGCTGGTGTGGTGCTGTCGGGCCATACCGACGTGGTGCCGGTCGAAGGCCAGGCCTGGACGTCCGATCCGTTCCGGATGACCCGGCGCGAGGGAAATCTTTTTGGCCGCGGCAGTGCCGACATGAAGGGTTTTATCGCCTGTTGTCTGGCGATGGCGGCGCGTTCGGCCACGGCTCGCCTGATGACGCCCATCCACTTTGCCTTTTCCTATGACGAGGAAATCGGCTGTGTCGGGGTGCGCCGCTTGCTCGATTTGCTGAAGAATGCGCCGGTAAAGCCGCGCCTGTGCATCGTCGGTGAGCCGACGCTGATGCAGGCAGTGACGGCGCACAAGGGCAAGCTCGGCTTCCGGGTCACGGCGCATGGGCTTGAAGCGCATTCCAGCCTTGCCCCCATCGGCGTCAACGCCATTTATATGGCCACCGACCTGATCGGCGAAATCCGCAACATCCAGAAGCAGATTGCCGAACACGGCTTGCGCGACGGCGACTACGAGGTGGCCTATACCACGCTGCATGTCGGCAAGATGCAGGGCGGCGAGGTGATGAACATCGTGCCCAACTGTTGCAGCTTCGATTTCGAAATCCGTTATCTGCCGGAAGACGACCAGCATGGCATCGTGGCGCGCATCAAGCTGGCTGCCGAACAAGTGGCGGCCAACTATCGCGGCGTGTTTGACCGCGCCCGCTTCGACTTCGCGGAATTGCAAAGTTACCCGGCGATGAATACACCCGTCGACAGCGAGGCCGTGAAATTCGTGCATTCGCTCACTGGCGGAAACTCCACCGGCAAGATCACCTTCGGTACCGAGGGCGGATTGTTCCAGCAGGTGCTCGGCACCCCCGCCGTGGTCTGCGGACCGGGCAACATCGCGGTGGCCCACAAGCCGGACGAATACGTGAGTGAAGCGCAGATGGCGGCGTGTGACCGGATGCTGGAGCGGTTGGTGGAGAAGTTGTCGGCTTAGGGATCTCCCGGTACGCCGTAGCTTGGGGCTTGCGTGGGATCAATCGCGCGCTGGAGGTAGGCGCCCATCTGGGGTTTGTAGTCTTCCCACAATTTCCTCAGTATACGGATGGGGTTTTCGTCGTCCCAGTCAACGCGCAAACTGACCAGCGGGAAGTCCTGTCCGTGGTAAACAATAAGGGCTGCCGAATGCACCAGCCCCTCCTCGCCGCCGGATTCCAATCCGGCTTGCAGTGCGCGCAGCAGGCGCTCCGCCAAATGTTGATCGGCGTTGGCGGCGAAGGCATCGGTCATCACTTTTGGCAGGCTTGCGGATTTGAGAAGGTTGCCCGCCGCAACACAGTCGCGCTGTTCCGAAACGCCGTGGGTGCCAAGAATGTGTTTGCCTGACCAGGATGCGGAATTGCCATGGCGGTCAACGGCGGTCAGTTGCCGGTATTCGATATGCGGACGATCCTTGATTATCGAGTCAATTGAATCCCTTGCGCTCAAGCCTTGGCCCATCAGATCAAGCAGCAGCGGGCCCAGATGGGGATCGGTGACATTCTGCGTTGCCACCGCGCCGACGCCAGCGCGGGCATGGGGACAGCGGGCGCCGACAGCGATAGAAGATGTGGTGATGGCCACACCGAAGGCACCCGATTTCGCGCAGCGGCCGGCAATCGAGAAGGTCATTCCGCTGCAACCCGTGTAGCGCTGGCCAGCGGCCCGTTGAGGCGGCCATCGAGATAGCGGGCAAAATCATGTATCTCGCGCTCGAGCCAGCTGAAGGGACCGGACCGCGCCAAGGGCGACGACGAGCCGCGATGGATGCCTTCCACGACAAACTTGTCCTCGGCATTGACCCTGTCGAAAAATTTCAGCGTGGTATCTAGCCAGTCCTGGCGCTGCTCACCAAGTGCTTCGTAGACTTCCGGCGCGACCGCCAGTCCAAAGCGGACGTGAACATGGTTCACGCCATCGGGCCTCAGCGTCAGGTACCACATGTGGTCTGGCGCCAGAACATACATGTGGCTGGGGAACACCGTGGGCATCAGCGACGTGTAGCGCCACACGCCGTCCAGATGCTTGTTTTCGGGAGAGGCGCGTCCGTATTTCGCCGTCTCGTCCTTCTCGAAGGTCTGCCAGGTAAAATTATCGTAGACCTTCTCCGGAAACTTCGTGGCGTCCACCGGAAACCACGCCCCGACGGTTTCGCGGTGCGCCACCGGAAGATGATAGCCTTCCATGAAATTCTCGGTGAGAAGTTTCCAGTTGGTGTTCCAGTGGTGATCCTGGAGGGCCACCGATACATATTTGTCGAGGCGGTAGCGCGCCACTTGCGGTTCCAGTTCGGCGAGACGCTGGGCAACACTTGCCGCTTGCGGATTGAGCGTCACATAGATCCAGCCCTGCCAGAGTTCAGTACGGATTTCGGGCAGGCGGTAGCCCTTCTTGTCGAACTCGGGATCGCGGCCACCCATGTGGCCCGCCCCGATGACGCGGCCATCGGTGTCGTAGGTCCAACCGTGATAGGGACAGGTGATGCGCTTGCAGTTGCCGCGGTCCGGCAGCAGCGTCATCATGCGGTGCAGACACACGTTGGCGTAGGAGCGCACGCTGCCGTCGCGCCCGCGAATGACGTAGATCGGCTGACCGGCCACGGTATAGGTGATGTAATCGCCGGGATTGGGGATGTCGGCGGCCAGACCCGGGCACAGCCATTCTTGCGAAAAGATACGCTCCTGTTCGAGCCTGGCGATCTCTTCGCTGGAGTAGATGGCGGGCGGAACCGTACAGGCCTCATCCAAGGCCGATTGCGCGACTTGGGCCAGGCCGCGGAGAATTTCAGTCGTGTGGGACGAAACGGTCATGGCATTTTCCCTCAGTCCGGAATAACGGCGGTCACCTCTATTTCAACCAGCCATTCGGGCCGCGCAAGGGCCGTTATCACCAGGCCAGTCGAGCATGGAAAGACGCCCTTCAGCCATTTGCCCATCTCGCGATAGACGTCGTGGCGATAGCGGATGTCGGTGAGGTAGACGACAATGCGGCAGATGTGGTCCATGTGGCCGCCGGCTTCTTCCATCAACAGTTTGATGTTGGCCATGGTCATCGCCGTCTGCGCTGCAGCGTCACCTGCATGCAGCGACTGGCGTGTGTCGAGGTCCTGGCTCACCTGGCCGCGCAGGAACACCGTGGCACCGCGCGCCACCACGGCCTGGCAAAGATCATTATCGAGCTTCTGCTCGGGATAGGTGTCCCTGGTATTGAACGGACGTATGCGTTTGTGCGCGGTCATTATTCTGCTGCCTGCTTCTTCACGCCCCAGATGTTATCCGACAATCCACCGGCTTTCTGGGCGAACTTCAAGGTCTGGTTCCAGTCGAAGGTGCGATAGACGGCGGCTGACTGGGCGAAGGGTGGCGATTGGGCGAAGAGCTGGAAGGTCAGGCGGTGGCCGGCATAGTCCGAGTTCAGCAGATCACGGGCCAGCGCCAGAAGCTTGCGGCGATCATCGGCCACCCACTCGTCGTTGACGGTATAATACTTGTCCATCCACTTCTTGGTTTCGGGATGCTCGAAGACCGCCGCATCGGGCGTCACGCAAATCTGGCCGCCGCACAGTTCGCGGGCAATGTGCATCA
>JBKJQD010000165.1:0-4999 GCA_046594125.1 Aestuariivirga sp. | reverse complement strand
GAAACGCCACGATCCCTGACCAAGTTCACCTGCCTCAAGCTTGAACTCGCGGCAATACCTCTTTCTTTCCATCTGAAACCTCCAATTCCATCAAACCACCTTAACTCAGTGCCCGTGAAACCGGCAGCAGCTCAGTCTTCCGTGTTTTCAAAAGGGGTTTGCGGGAACCACCCGAACCCCAGAGACGCATCGCGGGCCTGATTTTCGTCTCTGAATGACCCTCCCTCTCTGGTCGAGCGAACCGCGCCCTTTCGAGCTCAGCCATGTTTTTCTGTTCTTTTCCAATGGCCTGATGCGCAGCACCGCCAAACCTTGGACAGGCGTTCCCAACGCTTTCATGGGGGCCACGGCGCGCGGCAGGCATGTTGGGTGGAATGTCAGCGTATTCGGGCCGATTTCTGGCGTGGGTTTGCCGCGAAACCCAGCCGAAACCGCTGATGACAATTGCTTTTCCCGCGTCTAGCCTGGCGCGATGTCGAACGGACCATGGGCCGATGCGGAGAATGACCGGATCGTCGCGGATTACTTCGCGATGCTGGCCCAAGACATCGCGGGTCAACCCTACAACAAGGCCGGGCTCAATCGCGATCTTCAGTCCCGCATCGACCGCAACCGCAGCTCGATCGAGTTCAAGCACCAGAACATCAGCGCCGTACTGAAAGGGCTCGGCGAAGACTGGATCCCGGGCTATAAGCCCGCCTTCAACTTCCAGATGACGCTGGCCGATGCGGTGGCGCGTTGGCTCGCCCTGAACCCTGCTTGGCTGGGTAGGTTGCCCGAAAGGCGCCACGTCATGGGCATGTGCGAGATCGCCCGGCTCTGGATCGGCCCGCCGCCCACGCTCAGCAATCAGCCCCCGCCTGGCGAACTGGAGCAGATGCTGCATATCGCCCGCAAGTTCGATGTGGCCGAACGCGATGCCCGAAACCGTGCGCTTGGCCGCGCGGGGGAAGAACACACGCTGATCCATGAGAAAGCCGCATTGACTGACGCCGGGCGCAGCGATCTGGCGCGCAGGGTGCGCTGGTTGTCCGATGAGGATGGTGACGGCGCGGGTTATGACATCGAAAGCTTTGCGCCTGACGGTCGGCCCCGCCTGATCGAGGTGAAAACGACGAATGGCTGGGAGCGCACGCCCTTCCACATTTCGCGCAATGAGCTGGCCGTGGCCGAGGAACGCCGGGCCGAGTGGTGCCTGATGCGGCTATGGAACTTCTCGCGCGAGCCGAAGGCGTTCGAGTTGCGACCGCCGTTGGACGCGAATGTGTCGCTGACCGCAATGAGCTTTCAAGCGAGTTTCCATTGAGGGGCAGTCGAACACTCGCCCCCGCTGTTCGTCTCACGGCAATTCGGCGGTCCCGCACCGGTCCTTGATCGAAACGAAAGCCACCCCGCATGGGGTCACTATGGCAGACGGATTTGCAACTTGTTGGAGCGCGCCCGCTGGGCCGCTGGGCATCAGGCCAATCCGTCGTAAATCTCGATGGCCTTGCCGGCATAGACAGCCCCCGGTCCGCCTGACATTTCGACCGACACCGCCAGCATCTCGGCCAGCTCCTCGCGTGTTGCGCCATGCTTCCTGGCGGCGGCCGTATGATAGATGATGCAATCCTCGCAGCCCTTGGCAACCGCGATCGCCACCGCGGTGAGTTCCTTGATTGCGGGTGAAATCTTGCCGGGCCGGGTGGCCGCCTGGGCCAGGCCGTTGAAGGCCATCATCGTCTGCTTCTCGGCCTTGAACAGGCCCATCAGACGCGCATTGACGCCGTCAAGTTTTTCCTTTGCGGTGGTCATCGAGTCATTCCTCCTCAAAACAGGGCCTTGCCGTTCTCCTTGGAGAACGCATGCCATTTGTCACGATTGACGGTCATATAGCAGGTCTGGCCTTCGATGCCCTCGAACTCGGTCGAGGTCTTGACCCGGATGCGGCTGTCATCGAGATCGACGTCGACGATCATGTCGCCGCCCAAGAGTTCGGTTACGAAGATCTTGCCCTTGATATGATCACCGGCCGGCTCGTTCATCGAAATCGCCATGGCGTCGGGGCGCACGCCCATGCGAAGCGCGCCGGGCCGGGCTCCCGACGCGATGATCCGCTGCTGCTGGTCGCTCACCGCAATCGCGAAGTTCGGATGAATGAAATGGGTCTTGCCAGCTTTGTCTTGAAGCCCGACGTCGACGAAATTCATCGCAGGCTCTCCCACGAAACCCGCCACCCAGGCATTGACCGGTTTGTTGTAGACTTCGCGTGGCGAACCAAGCTGTTGCAGCTCGCCGTCATGCATCACGGCAATCGTATCGGCCATCGACATGGCTTCGAGCTGATCGTGGGTCACATAGATCATGGTGGTGCCGAGCGTGCGCTGCAAATGTTTGATCTCGGCGCGCATATGGGCGCGGAGCTTTGCGTCGAGATGAGCGATGGGCTCGTCGAACAGGAACAGCTTCGGCTCGCGCACGATGGCCCGCCCGATCGCCACGCGCTGCTTCTGCCCGCCGGACAGTTCTTGCGGGCGGCGGTCCAGCAAACCGTCGATCTCAAGAAGCTTCGCGGCTGATGTGACCCGTTCCCTGATTACGGCGGCACTCTGATTGCGCAGCTTGAGCGGATTTGCCATGTTCTCGAACACGCTCTTGTGCGGGTAGAGCGCGTAGTTCTCGAACACCATCGCCACGTCGCGGTCCTTGGGCGCCAGCGTGTTGATCTGCTTGTCGTCAAACAGGATCTCGCCAGACGTGATGTGTTCAAGACCCGCGACCATGCGCATGGTCGAGGACTTGCCGCAGCCGGATGGGCCGAGGATCGAGAGGAAGGAACCATCAGGGCATTCGATGTTGAGGTTCTTTACGGCAGGAACGCTTCCGTACTTCTTCCAGACATTCCTGAACGAAACTTTTGCCATTGCTATTCCCCTATTCCTTGACCGCGCCCATGGTGAGTCCGGTGACGAGATATTTCCGGATGACGAGCCCGAGGAACATCATGGGCAGTGTGGTGACCACGCCCGCGGCCATGATCTGGCCCCACTGGATATTCTGCGGTTGCACCAGTTCACGCGTCGCGGCGGGCAGCGTCTTGGCGCCGCCAGAACCGATAATCGCCGCGAACAGATAGTCGTTCCAGGCAAACAGGATGCACAGCACGATGAAGGCGCCGATGCCGGGTGCCACCAGCGGCAGGATCGCACGGAATGCCTGGAACCTTGTGGCGCCGTCGACCATCTGCGCCTCCTCTATGGCATAGGGCACGTTATCGAAGAAGCCCTTGAGGATCCATATCGCAAACGGCAAGTTGAAAGTCGTGTAGGCGAGGATGAGACCCGGCAGAGTTCCGACGAGTCCGAGTTCACGGAAGATCCAGTACAGCGGCACGAGAACGGCCACCACCGGCGCCATTCGGGTCGAGATGATCCAGAAAAACAGGTCTCTCTTGCCCTTGAAATCGATGCGTGACAGAGAATAGGCACACATCGAACCCAGCACCACCGAGACAATCGCCGAGCCGCCCGCGGCGATGAGCGAGTTGAAGAGATAGGTCGTGAAACCGAGATTGGCGAAGAGTTCGTAGTAGTGGCTGAAGGTGGGCGTAAACTCGAAGAAGACGGTCACCCCGGCCCAGTCGCCGACCGCCGGAATCTTGAATGCCTCCAGAAGGTCCTTGAACGACGACATGAACATGATGAAGAGCGGCAGCACCGTCCACACCACATACAAGGCGATAAAAACGGCCGAAAACCACTTGAGGGCCTTCGATAGCGGCGTATCATATTGAACGACTTCACGCGACGCCATGGGGTTTCACCTTTGAAGGTTGCTGGCGGTCAAAGATGTGGACCAGCAGCTTGCCGAGGATGATGGTGACGATGAGCAGGGTGAAGGCGATGGCCGCACCGCGCCCGAGTTTGAAGAACTTGAACGACACCTCGAAGAGATAGATCGGCAGGATCTTGGTGGCGTTTCCGGGTCCGCCGCCGGTCAACACCAGCGCGGAGTCGATGAAGCGGAAATTGTCCATGAACCGCAGCATGATGGCGATCAGCAGCACGGGGTAGAGGTTGGGCAGCGTCACCGCGAAAAAGTTGTGGATGGGCGAGGCGCCGTCGACCATATTGGCCTCGAGCTGCTCCTGGGGCACACGCTTGAGCCCCGCGAGCGTAATGAGCGTGATGAGTGGCGTCCACTGCCATACGTCGACCAGCACGATGCCGAGCATCGCCGTGTCAGCGCTGGCGAGGATCGACTTCGCCCCCAGCAGGCCAAGGCTCTGGAACAACCAATGATACCAGCCAAAAGTGCCGTTGTAGAGAAAGTACCACACCATTCCGGCCACCAGCGGCGCCATCATCATCGGCATCAAAAGTGTGGTGACCAGAATTTTTTCGTAACGCGAGCCATTGAGCCCCAAGGCCAGGAATACGCCGATGACGATCTGCAGGAACAGACACATTACGCTGTATTTGATCAGCAGCCACCATCCCATGAGGAAGCGCGAATCACCGGGAAGTTTGAGGTAGTTGGCGAAGTTGTTCCACTCGATCTTGCCGATGTCGACATCATGCAGGCTCATGTAAATCATCCAGAAGAACGGATAAATCGAGATGAAAGCCAGGACCAGAATGGCTGGCGCCATCAGCCAGAAGTAATAGGCTTTGGACGCATACGGGTTGATCGACTTCGGTTCAGCCGCGGTCATCGGCTCGGGCCGCGATTCGACGTTGACCGGAATCTGGCGGACACGAAACAGGTCTGCACCCGAACTGCTTTTTGCCATTCTCGGCACTCCAGGGCTGGTGGGGATTGTGTTGTCGGTCATCAGGGATCACTAAGGACAAGTCTTCTGAAATCCGGCGGTCCGCAACGGACCGCCGGTCTGGATCGCATGGCCAACGAAGTCAGGCGCCATTCAGCTCGTCGAGTTGCTTCTGGATCGACTTGCAGGCTTCTTCCGGAGACTGCTCGTTCGACAGGCACTTCTGCACTTCCGCCGCGAGGATCGAGT
>JBKJQD010000137.1:0-12551 GCA_046594125.1 Aestuariivirga sp. | reverse complement strand
GTTGCCGCAGCGAGCGCCCGGCCCTGGCGCCACTGGCCAGCGGCCGCATGGTGGCCTGTCATTTTCCGCTGTAGATTGGAATGGGTTTAAGTTGACTCTTACTTCTCCCTCCCCCTTGTGGGGAGGGCCGGGGTGGGGGTGGCCAGGGACTCGACTCGCGGACCCCCACCCCTGCCCCTCCCCACAAGGGGGAGGGAAGAGATTTTGGAAAATCCCGAGTCATTAGGCTCTGAAGATTGGTTCAGCGCGCCTGTCTCCGCGCCGCCACACCCTTCGCCATGATGCACAGAATTTCGAACATCATGGTGGCGCCGGCGAGCGACGTTAGATTTCCAAGATCAAATGGCGGCGCCACCTCCACGACATCGGCGCCGACGATGTTCACGCCGTCCAGCAATCGCAGCATCTGCTGGGCTTCGCGCGTGGTGAAGCCGCCGGCCTCGGGCGTCCCCGTGCCGGGCGCCATGGATGGATCGAGGCAATCGATGTCGAAGGTAACGAAGGTTGGCCCATCACCGGCAATGCGCCTGGCCTCCTGCATGACGTCAACCACGCCGCGGCTGATGCACTCCTCCATATAGATGACGCGGATGCCCTGATCCTTGGCCCAGTCATGCTCGCTTGGCTGATAGATCGAGCCGCGTATGCCGATCTGCACAACGCGGTGCGGATCGAGCAGCCCTTCCTCGATGGCGCGGCGGAACGGCGTGCCATGGGTATAGGGATTGTCGCCAAAATATGTGTCGTTGGTATCGGAATGGGCATCGAAGTGAATCATGCCGACGGGGCGCTGGCGGGCCACGGCGCGGAGTGTGGGCAAGGTCGTCAGATGATCGCCACCGGCCAGCAACGGCAAGGCACCAGCGGCGACGATGGCGGCAACGCCCGCCTCGATCCGCTTCAAGCCATCCAGCAAATTGATCGGGTTGACGGGGACATCGCCGACATCGGCGACCTTGGCGAGGCTGAAGGGCTCTATCCCCGACACATGGTGGACGCGCCGCATGAGACTCGACTGGCTGCGAATTTCGCGCGGGCCATGGCGGGCTCCGGCGCGATTGGTGGTTCCCCCGTCCCACGGAATGCCGGCAAGCGCGATGTCGAGGCCCTGGGCGGAGGACACCGCCGGCAGCCGCATGAAAGTCGCAGGCCCGGCAAAGCGCGGCACGATGGTGGCATCAATCGGTTGATACGTCTCTTCAGTCACAGTCTACCTCATCGCCTTAAGTTTGCTCGCTGCCATGGCATAGCCGCCCGAACCGCCATCAATGAAGTGCATGTGGTCGCGTTGCAAGGGCGTTGGCACCAGGCAGGTCATCAGGGCGGTTTGCTGGCGGTGCAGACCATAGCGGCAAATTCCTTTGCTAGCCGCCTCTTCCAGCCTCTTCTCGATCTGGCGCGAGCGCTCCAGGTCGAGATCGACCGTCATTTTCAGACCGTCGTCGAATTTCCGGAAATCCGAGTTCCGCGCCACGTCGCTGCGATAGACGCGCGCATCGAAGCGTCCGAGCGGCAGATTGAGCCGGTCTAGAATTGCCATCAGCCAGGACTGAAAAACGATGCCGAGTTTCCGCAACAGGCGCTTGAAGCCGGGCGCCACCTGGGCGGCTTCGTAAATTACATTGGCTGGCCGGAAGGCGGGAACAGGCCCGTCGGCGGGTAGCGGATGGCCGCCACGCTCCTCGCGTCCAGCCAGCGCCACCACATCGGCCACCAGCCGCTCAAAGTCATCGGCACTACCCTTGGCGCCGGGAATGGCGATGAGCGAAAGTATCTCGCCATGGCGCGATTGCATCGGGTTCCACCGGCAGGACAGGCCGGTTAGATCAGGCCGCGAACCGGCGGGTGCTGGTGCGATGCCGTACTTGCCGGCCTTCATTTCGGATTCAGCCCAACTGGCTCCGCCGCCTGTGAACATCGCGTAGAAAACATCAGGTGCAACCTGCAACCGGGCGACGCGGACATCAAGCCCACGGGCGCGGATATCGGCGATGGGCACCAGTGCCGCGCGGATTTCCAGTTGCAGTTCCTCGGCAACCCACACTTGCACGGCGGCGAGCGCCGTCCGCGCCTTCTCCGCGGCTGCACCCGGAATCGCCACGATGGCACCGTCACCGCCGAATACAAAGGGATAGGTATGGCCGCCAAGGGCGTTGAGGATTGCTGAAATCACGCTGGCGCCGGCCATGTTGACAGCCTTGTAGCGCCCGGCTTCGATGGCCTTGGTTGAGCCGACTATATCGGACGCGCAGATAAGCCAGCCATCGGGCAACGGGCGGTAGTGAGACAAATCGGTGACGCCGGCAAACTGCGTAAAGGCAGGCAAGGTCTCGAAAAACTGATCGATCAGGGAAGCATCCATTGTTGGAACCCTAGCACGCCTGCGATTGCCGGGCGACCCTGCCAGGCGCTGCTCTCCTGAAAGTGAAAGGACCGGAGGTCCATGCCAATGTTGAGGCCACCCGCGAACTGGGCTAACGCTTTCGCAACGCGGCAATGCCATTTGGGGCCACAATGAATTTCGAAGAAGTGTTAAAGGGAATCCAGAGGCGGACGGCCCGCGCCATTCTGAAGCCATTGTTTTCATTCCATTTCATCCGGCGCCGGGCGCTTGCCATGATCAACCGCCACTATACCAAGGGCGAGCTGACGCTGCGCTATCGCATGCCTGATCACACTTTGTTTCTCGATCCCGCCGATGATGTGATCGCGGCGCGCGTGCTGCTGCGCGGCGATTGGCAGCGCCGCGATCTCGAGCGTGTGATAGCGCTGCTGCGCAAACATGTTCCGGCGTCTGAGGGCCGCCGGTTCGTCGACGTCGGCGCCAACATCGGAACCGAGACGATCTACGCCATGTTGAGCGGCCACTTTTCGGGGGCCGTATCTATTGAGCCCGAACCACACAACTTTGCTTTGCTGATCGAAAACATCACCGCCAACAGTTTGGCAGCGCGCGTCCAGGCGGTGAACTGCGCGGCGGGGGCTTCAGCTGGGCCAGGCCTGCTGGTGCGTGGTGGCGCCAACAAGGGCGGCCATGCCATTGCTGAAACCAGTGCCAACCCTGACAGCATCTCCGTCGAGATGCGCACTGTCGACGCGATCCTGCAAGGCATGAGTCTCAGCGCCGATGACGTGGGCCTTGTCTGGATCGACGTCAACGGCACCGAGTCCGACGTGCTGTCCGGAATGGCAAGTTTGCTCGAGCGGCGCGTTCCCGTGGTGCTCGAACATTTGCCGGATTTCATTTCAGCCGAAACCGCCCAGAACCTTCACCGGCTGCTGGCGCGGCACTACCGTTTTTTTTGCCGGGTGGACGATGTTGACCGCCAGCCCGCCGGATTGGACAATATGGATCCGTCCAGGGATACGGGCGACTTCTTGTTTTTCTGAGGGAGTTTGGCTGTGACGGATTATCGGCAGGCGGTATCGAGTTTTCTCACGGCACTGCGGCTCCACGAAGCGCGGCTGCGCCTGGTCTCCGGCCTTGTCCTCTTCGCATTTGCGGCCACCCATTTTCTCAATCACGCGGCGGGGCTCGTCTCCGTCGACTGGATGCTGCGCGGCCAGGAATGGCGGCTTCTGGTGACGCGCAGCCCTCCCGGCACCGCGATCCTCGTGCTGGCGCTGCTCATTCATTTTGCACTGGGCTTGCGCAAGATCATCGGCCGCAGGACATGGCGGATGCGGCCCGCCGACATGTTGCAAAGCGGTCTCGGTCTGCTCATTCCGGTATTTCTTCTCCGCCATATCCTCGGCACGCGCGGCGTCCATGAGCTTTTCGGCGTCAAGGATAATTACGAATACGCATTGGCGGTCATGTGGCCCTACGAGGCCATCAATCAGGCGGTGCTGATGACTGCAGTCTGGGTGCATGGCTGCATCGGCATGCACCACGCGCTGATGCTCAAGCCGCAGTACCGCAAGACGCTTTGGATGTGGTATGGTTTTGCCATCCTCATCCCCACACTGTCATTTGCCGGATTTGTTTCGGCGGGCCGCGAGGCGGCCCTTGCGGAGCTTTCGAGCAGCCCGCTTGACGCTGAACAATACGCTACGATCCAAAGATATTTTTGGTTTGCCGACCGCAGCTATCTCGTCATCCTCGCGGCGGGGATTGGTCTCTGGCTGACATTACTGCTGGCCGAGCGCTATCGCCGCAAGGTGACCGTAAGTTATATGGATGGCCCCACGGCTTTCGCCCAGCAGGGTGCCACACTTCTCGAAATCAGCCGCGCCAACCGCATCCCGCATGCCAGCGTCTGCGGCGGCCGGGCCCGCTGTTCGACGTGCCGGGTCAGGATCATCGAGGGACTCGAGGCCCAGCCAGCAGCACTCGAAAACGAGACAAAGGTTCTGAAGCGGGTCGGGGCGCCCGCCAACGTCAGGCTGGCCTGCCAGTTGCGCCCCGTTGCCAATCTGCGCGTCGCAACACTTCTGCCAGCCGGTGCCGATATCCATCATGCCACCGGCTCCGACAAGTATCACTGGGGCGTGGAGCAGACCGTCACGCTGCTGTTCAGCGACCTGCGCGGCTTCACCCGCCTCTCGGAAGGACGCCTGTCCTTTGACGTGGTTTTCCTGCTCAACCAGTTTTTGTCGCGCATGGCCGAGGCGATCGTCGACTCGGGCGGCTACGTCGACAAGTTCATGGGCGATGGCATCATGGCGATCTTCGGGATGGACCAGCCCGTGAAGGATGGCGCGCGGCAGGCACTTGCCGCCGCCCGCGCCATGAGCGGCGTTCTCGTATCGCTCAACCAGAGCCTGAAGGATGAACTGCCCGATGGCTTGGCCATTGGCATCGGCATCCATACCGGCACGGCCATCCTTGGCCGCATCGGTTCGGCCGACCACATCGAGGCCGCCCACCGCATCACAGCATTGGGCGAAACCGTCAATACCGCCAGCCGCCTGGAAAGCATGACCAAGGAGCTTGCCGTGCAATTGCTGGTGTCAAAGTCGACACTCGATGCGGCAGGCATCGAAGACTTGGGACAGCTTCTGCCGCAAGCCATTGCAATCCGCGGGCTGACCCAGCCCATCGAAGCACTGGCGGCAAAGCGCGCCACCGACATCCCGGCCTAGTGCCGGGTCAATTTACAGGGAGTTCCCGCCAGCATCATGAAGACCGTTGAGATGACCTACGCGGGCCGGACTGTTCCCTTGCCCGATCTGCCCGAGTACCGGAAATTCTACCGCAAGCTCGCTGCTGGCGTTTGGGAGCCCGGTACGTTTGAGGTTCTGGCCCGCAATCTCGACAGCGATACGGTCTATGTCGATATCGGCGCCTGGATTGGTGTCACGCCTTTTTGGGCAAGTGCCTCAGCCAAACGCGTCATCGCCTTCGAGCCCGATCCGAAATGTTTCGCCATACTGCGCGAACTCGGCTCCGCCTATGCCAACCTGTCCGTCACCCAGGCAGCCCTTTCGTCGCAGCCAAATGTAACGCTACATGCGGTGGGTGGATTCGGCAGCTCCGAGACCAGCATCCTCGACATTGGCGACGGCGAAAGGCTGGACGTACCGGGCATCGGCATGGACGCCATCATGCGGCAAGCGGGTACTTCGCGAAGCTTTGTCAAAATCGACATCGAGGGTTATGAGTTCGCGCTTCGCGGCGAGATCGCCAAGCTCCGCAACTATAATCTACGCGGATTGCAATTGGCGGTTCATCCGCAACTACTCGACAAGAGCCTCGGCGGGATCAGAATCTGGCGGCGGCTGCGGGTGGCCTGGCAGGTTTGGCGGCTCGGCCAAATTCTCAAGGGCTTGTTTCCGCCGCCCCAGCTCGCCAAATATGACAGCGTCGCGGCCTATATCGTCCGGGGTGTTTTGTTGCGCGCCGAGCCCAAGGGGGCTGATTTTGTATTTGAGGAAAAGCGCGCTGGATGGCGCGGGGAAGATGCATGAATTCATTTTCGAGTGATACGTCCGCTGTCCTCGTTGACCACGTCGGCGACTGGCTGATGAAGAGCGCGCTGACGGGGATCGAGGTCGAAGAACTCTTCTCTGGCTTCTGCGAAAGGCTGGCGGCGGCCGGCTTGCCCTTGGCCCGCGTCCACCTGACGTTTTCCATCCTGCATCCGTTGTATCGCGCCGCCAGTTTCACCTGGCGCCGTGGCAAAGGTGCTACCGGCGAAAACTTCGCCCATGTCCGCCCCGATGGCAAAGACAGATTCACCACCAGCCCCTATTACTATCTGCTTTCCAACAACATCGATCATCTCCGGCGGCGCATCGATAGTGCCGCACCAGCGGATTTTCCCATCCTCGATGATCTGAAGGCCGAAGGTATCACCGACTATCTGGCCTTCGTCTACCGCTTCGAAATCAACTCGGCGCAAGCCATGATGGGGTCATGGTCGACTGACCGGCCCGAAGGCTTCAGCGAAGGCGCCATCGCCGCGATGCTGCACCTGCAGAGCCAGCTGGCGGTGGCCATCAAAATGTCGGTGCTGAGCAAGCTTGCCGGCAACATGCTGACCACCTATCTCGGCAGCGAGGCGGGCAAACGCGTCCTCAATGGCCAGGTCAAGCGCGGCGACACTGAAACCATTCGCGCCGCTTTGGTCATGGTCGACATGCGCAATTCCACCGGCGTCGCCGACACCCATGGCCGCCAGATATTCATCGACACGCTGAACCTGTTCTTCGACGCGCTGGCGGCACCGTTCAATCGCAATGGCGGCCAGATCCTGAGTTTCCTGGGCGATGGCTTTCTGGCGATCTATCCGTGCGAGCGCCACAAACAGGAGTCGCAGGTGGCCTGCCGGGCCGCCTTGGCGGCGGTCAGGGCCGGCCTGTCGCGCATGACTGAACTGAACCGCGAACGGGTGAGCCAGGGCCTGTGGGAAATCGACTTTGGCATCGGCCTGCACGTCGGCAACGTGATATTCGGCAACGTCGGCCTGGCTGACCGGCTGACATTTTCGACGTTTGGCGCCGCCGTCAACGAAGTGCAGAGACTTGAGTCGCTGAGCAAGAAGTTCCCCTCGAAGGTCATCGCCAGCGAAGCCTTCGTCAATTATTGCGGCGGGAAATGGACCTTGCTCGGCACCGAAACCCTGCGCGGCATCGAACAGGCCGTGAAAGTTTACGCGCCACCGGCCGGGAAGTGGCAGGACAAGTTCCCGGCGTTGCCTGATCGCTCCGGCGATGGCACCCTGTCGGACGCCGAACATCTGATGATGCTGCACCGCGCCTCCAAGGAGGCGGGACAAAAGGTGCTGCCGCGATGACTTGCCAATTGCTCCGTTCTCTGGCTTTTACGCTGTTGCTGGCAGTGACTGCGGCGGGAGGGGCAATGGCGTTCGATGACGTGCTTGTTGACGGTTTTGACGGCGGCGATTTTTCCCCGGCTGGCGGCCTTTACTACAAGAAGAGCTTTGAACAGAGTGCCGGAACGGTCGAGTTCCAGAGCGGCGTCACGCACAATGGGGCGGGCGCCGTCAAACTGTCGGTCAAGCCGATTTGCCCGCCAGCCAACGGCGAGGATTGCAGCGAGCGCGCCGAAATCTGGGAAAATCCCAAGCTGCGCGTCCCCTATGACCAGGGCATCTGGTACGGCTTCGCGGTCAAGTTTGCCGATCCGGTTCCCCAGGACGACCATCGCTATCTGATCGCCCAGTGGAAGCGCGAGATTGATCCGGGGCACCCGCTGGATTTCAGCCCGTTCCTGGCCCTCCGATTGAACAAGGGCAAACTTTTCGCAACGGTCGAGACCAATTTTCATCCGCCATTGCAACCCAGCATCGCGGCAGCCACGGACTGCGCCAAGGGGCTGGTGCCGGTATGGCTCAGGCCTGAAACCAACCAGATGCGCGCCCTGGTGGCGACACCCGCCGGCTGGACCGCGCAAGATGGCAAGCTGTTCCAAACCTGCTCCGACAAGCTGCAGGTGACCGACCATGGCAATCCCATGCCCGATCCAGCTTCCGGCTGGATTGATTTCGTCATCTATACCAAACCCGGTCCCGATGGCAGCGGCCATATCGAAATCTTCGCCAACGGCAAATGGATCGTCACGGTAAAGGGCCACATTGGCCACAATGACGATGGCCTGGGCAAGAATCAGTATTTCAAATTCGGACCCTACCGGGCGCCGCACAGCACCGAATGGACCTTGTATTACGACGATTTCCGCCGCTCGCCGCGCTGCGCCGACGTCCTGAAGGGTGCTGCCTGCCCGTTTTAGGCTTTAGGATTTCCGCAAGATTGCGCTTTCGCGTTGCGCTTATTTTCGGCAATGATGCGCGGGGGAACAAGAGTTGCGCATGGTGCTGAACGGCAAAGGGTTTCTGGCTACCGGCCAACCGGCGAAAATGTTTTTTTTCGCCATTCTGGCCCTAGCACTACTCTTTGGTCTTGGAGCCCGCGCCCAGACGCCCGAGCCCGAGAAGGTCGACAAGCTGATCGAATTGCTGTCCGATCCCGCTGTCAAGTCGTGGCTGGAAAATCAGTCAAAGCACGGCGCGGCAACGGCCACCGCCGAGCCGGATAGCCCCTCGATGATGCTGTCATCGCAGGTCACGATGATTCGGGAGCATCTCCAGGCGCTGCTCAACACCATCCCGCTGCTGCCGGCCCAATTCGACCGCGCCTGGAACATTCTGCTGCTGGAGTTTGAGGGCAATCAGCTTCTCGGCGTCTTCGCCCTTCTGGCCCTGTTCATCGCATCCGGCTTTGGCTTCGACTGGCTGGCACGAAGGCTTGCAACCCCCTACCGTGTCTGGATGGTGCGCCTGCCATGGAACACGCCTGCCGGGCGCAGCAAAGCATTCCTCGCCCGCATCCTCTATGCGTCAATGATGGCGGGCGCCTATATCATCGGCAGCCTCTGGGTCTTCATCGTCTTCAACTGGCCCCCGCTGCTCCGCGAAATCCTGCTGGCCTATCTGGGCGTCGCGATTCTTGTCCGTCTGACCATGATGTTCAGCCGCGCGGTTTTCGTGCCGCACCACCTGCGCGCGCCGCACGGCGAAGCCTTTCGCGCCTTGCCGGTATCGGACGCCGGCGCCCGTCACTGGTACATCTGGCTCGCCATCATTGTCGGCTGGTATTCCTTTGTCGGAGCGACCTTCGGCATTCTAAAGACATTCGGTTTTACCGATACCGGCCGCGAAGTGCTTGGCATACCCGCGAGTTTCATTTTGCTGACTTTGGTGCTGGTGGCCATCTGGCGCAGGCCCAGGCACAACCCGGCCCCGTCTCCGGCCGCCAAAGCGCCGAAGGTGGGCCACGACGCGACCTCATGGCTGCTCACGCTCTTTCTTGTCTTCCTTTGGGCATTATGGATTGCCGGCAGCTGGTCGTTCTTCTGGGGTGTCCTGGCGGTGGGAGGCCTGCCGATGGCCATCAGATTGGTACATCGCGCGGTGCATCATCTGTCGCGGCCGGCGGAGGGCATGGAAGAGGCTGAGATAGTGGCTCCGGTCTATCTCGCCATTGTCGATCGCGGCATCCGGGTCGTGCTGATCGTCGCCACGGCCTATTGGTTGGCCCGCGCCTGGGGCGTTGAAATTTCCGACATGGGGCAGATGGACTCGACCCAGACGCGCCTGTTGCGCGGACTTCTCAATGCCGCCGTCATTATCATTGCGGCCGAGTTTGGCTGGACGGTGATCAAGGCGGTGATTTCCCATAAGCTCTTGGATAGTCACGGGGCCACCAGCGACAGAACACGGCAGGAACAGGCCCGCCTGCGCACCCTACTGCCGATCATCCAGAACATCCTCTTCGCCGTATTGCTGGGCGTTGCGGTACTCATGGTCCTGTCGACGCTGGGGATCGAGATTGGCCCGCTCATCGCCGGTGCCGGCGTGGCAGGTGTCGCCATCGGCTTTGGCGCTCAGACGCTGGTCAAGGATGTCATTTCGGGAATCTTCTATCTTTTCGACGATGCCTTCAGGGTCGGCGAATACATCGAGAGCGGCACCTTCAAGGGTACCGTCGAAAGCTTCAGCCTGCGCTCGGTGAAGCTGAGGCACCATCGCGGCTATCTGTTCACGGTCCCCTTTGGTCTGCTTGGTGCCGTGCAGAACATGAGCCGTGACTGGGTTATCGATAAGTTCAATATCACCGTGGGCTACGACACCGACATTGACAAGGCACGCAAGCTGATCAAGAAGATCGGCCTCGATCTTGCCGCCGATCCGGAATTCGCGCCCTTCGTCATTGAGCCTTTAAAAATGCAGGGTGTACAGGATTTCGGTGACTATGGCATCCAGATCAGGATCAAAATGATGACGCAGCCTGGCGAACAGTTCACGATGAAACGCAAGGCGTACATCCTGATCAAGGCGGCATTCGAACAGAACGGCATTACCATTCCGGTACCAACGGTTCAGATCAAAGGTGATGATCAAAGCGCCAATGCCGCTGCGGCATCGCAGCTACTACGTGCCCGGGCCGCCGCTGCCGCCGTGCCAGAATCATGAATCATGGTTCGGCTCTGGTGCAAGCCGGAAAAATGTGCTGATGATCGCGGCAAGGCTTCCCCAACAGCGCCGTGAAATGACATTGACCGCCATAATGACCATGAGCAAAAGCCAGTGAGTGATCTCCTGCGGATCGAGGATCTCGGTATCGGGATATCCTTGCAGATCGGTCAGCTCGAAGCTGTCAAGAGTGCCAGCCTGCGAATTTTGCCGGGCAAGGTTACGGCGCTGGTGGGCGAGTCGGGGTCCGGCAAATCGGTCATAGCGCAGGCCATCATGGGCATCCTGCCCCCGGTGGCGCGCATCACCAGAGGACGCATTCTGTTCAGCGATCCGCAATCGGGCGGCACCACTGATCTCGTCAAACTGGATCGTGGCGGCGAGGCCTACCGGACAATCCGCGGCCAGCGCATATCGATGATCTTTCAGGAACCCATGACGGCACTTTCGCCGCTCCACACCATTGGCGATCAGATTGGCGAGACCCTGAAAGTCCATTCCAGCCATTCAGCAGCCGAAGTCCGCCGTCAAACCGAAGAGATGCTGGAACTGGTGGGCTTCCCGGATCCGAAACGCGCCTTTGGCATGTATCCCTTCGAGCTGTCGGGAGGCTTGCGCCAGCGCGCCGTCATCGCCATGGCGCTGATCTGCCGTCCAGCGCTGGTGATCGCCGACGAGCCGACAACCGCACTCGACGTCACCATCCAGGCGCAAATCCTCCAGCTGCTCCGCGATCTGCAATCCAGGCTCAACACGGCGATCCTGCTGATCACCCATGATCTGGGCGTCGTCGCCAACGTCGCCGACGAAGTCGTCATCATCTATCATGGCGAGATCATGGAGGCTGGCAGCGTTTCCGACATCTTCCGCGATCCGCAGCACGACTATCTCAAGGGTCTCCTGAGGGCCGTGCCGCATTTCGACATGAAGCCCGGCGAGCGTCTGAAGTCGCTGCGCGATGTCAAGGTCGAAGCCGGCGATTTGATGGATAAGGCCAGCCGGTCCAAGGCGCCAGATGGCTCCACTTTGTTGTCGGCCAAGGGGCTGACGAAGTCCTTCACCACCCGCAATTCCGGCTGGTTCACCAAGCCGGACACCAATGCCAGGCGGGCCCTCGACGACGTCAGCCTGGAAGTCCGCCGCGGCGAATGTCTGGGGCTGGTGGGCGAAAGCGGCTGTGGCAAGACGACCTTCAGCAAGATCGTGATGCGCGCCACCAGGCCCGACTCGGGCTCCGTTAGCTACGATGACGGTAACGGCCCAATCGATGTCCTGGCCGCCGAAGGCAAGGACCTGCAAATTCTCCGGACCAAGATCCAGATGGTGTTCCAGGACCCATTCTCATCCTTGTCGCCGCGCATGACGGTGCAGAACATCCTCAGTGAGCCACTTGAAATTCACGGCCGCGGCGATGCCCGCTCGAGGGCTGAACAGGTGAAGGCGCTGATGGCCGCGGTGGGCCTCGATGAGCGCTTCCTGAGCCGCTATCCGCACAGCTTTTCGGGCGGCCAGCGGCAACGCGTCGGCATCGCCCGCGCCTTGGCCCTTGGTCCCGACCTGCTGATCTGCGACGAACCGGTTTCAGCCCTTGATGTCTCGGTGCAGGCGCAGATTCTCAATCTGCTGAAAGATCTGCAATCGAAGCTTGGTCTTACTTATCTTTTCATTTCCCATAATCTGGCCGTCGTCGATTACATGGCCGACCGCATCGCCGTGATGTGCCGCGGCAAGATCGTCGAAATCGCCCCGCGCGAAGTGCTCTTCAAGTCGCCCATTCATCCCTATACCCGCGCCCTTCTGGCGGCCGTGCCGTTTCCCGATCTCGACCGCCCGCTCGACTATGGCGTGTTGCAACTCGGCACCGCTTCCGACACCGGCAGCTGGCCGGAATTGTTCCGCGACCAGGGCGATGGCCAGCATCTCGCGTCCGCCGAATGTGGCGAGGATCATTTCGTTCTGGCGCGGCGAGAAGCAAGTGCCGTGGAGTTGCGCGCATGGTAACGCGGCGGCTGGCACTGGGTCTCCTCGCATCCGCGGCATTTGCTCCGGCGGCCCAGGCCGCAAACACCCACAGTCCATTTTTCAAAGACCCCCTGCCCAGCGGCGAACTGCCCC
>JBKJQD010000122.1:0-9605 GCA_046594125.1 Aestuariivirga sp. | reverse complement strand
GTCACTTCGCCGGAGAAATCAGCCGCTGCCGCCTTGCGATGCGAGGCGGCCGCAAAGGCCTCCTGATCGGCCCGGCTGACGCCATAGCGCCTGGCGACATTCTCCGCCGTCTCGCCCATGCCCATGTAGGCACCCGGCATGGCCTCGTGGAGCCGCGGGTTGGGCAGCGGATTGAAACCCATCATCGGTACCCGGCTCATGCTTTCCACACCGGCGCAGACGAAAACTTCGCCGGCCCCCATGGCGATGGCGCCCGCCGCCGCATGGATGGCCTGCATCGAGGAGCCGCAGAAGCGGTTGATGGTGACGCCGCCCACTGATTTCGGAAGGCCTGCGATGAGAACAACAAGGCGGGCCATGTTGAGGCCCTGTTCGCCCTCCGGAAAAGCGCAGCCGAGCATGACATCCTCGATATGCGACGGCTCGATGCCGCTGCGCGCCACCAGCGCCTTGACCACGCCAGCCGCCAGGTCATCGGGCCTGACCCGGGCCAGAGCACCTTTGCGGGCGGGCGTGAAAGCCGAGCGTAGAAAATCGACGAGGACGATATCAGGCATAAGTGACTCCGGCCTCAGCATTCAACGACATTGACGGCGAGGCCGCCGGTGGAGGTTTCCTTGTAGCGCTCGCTCATGTCGAGGCCGGTCTGGCGCATGGTCTCGACGCAATTGTCGAGCGGCACGAAATGCCGTCCGTCGCCGCGCAGGGCGAGCGAGGCGGCGGTGACCGCCTTCACCGCACCAAAGGCATTGCGCTCGATGCACGGCACCTGCACCAGGCCGCCCACCGGATCACAGGTCATGCCGAGATGATGCTCAAGGGCGATCTCGGCAGCATTCTCCACCTGCTCGTTGCTGCCGCCCAAGGCCGCGCAAAGTCCCGCCGCCGCCATGGCCGAGGCCGAACCCACCTCGCCTTGGCAGCCCACCTCGGCACCCGAGATCGAAGCATTGGTCTTGATGATGCCGCCAATCGCCGCCGCCGCCAGCAGGAAGGTGCGGATGCCCGCCTGATCAGCACCAATGCAATGGTCGAGGTAATAGCGGATGGTGGCCGGCATGACGCCAGCGGCACCATTGGTCGGTGCGGTCACCACCTTGCTGCCCGCCGCGTTCTCCTCGTTGACCGCCATGGCATAGACCGACAGCCAGTCCATGACGCGATGCGGCTGGATGGAATTGCCGCCCTGCTCATCCTTGAGCTGGCGATGAATCTCGGCGGCCCGGCGCCTGATCTTCAGCCCGCCCGGCAAGATACCGCCGATGGCCAGCCCACGATTCATGCAGGCGTTCATGGCGTCCCAGATGCGGTCGAGGCCTTGATCGAGCTGCACCTCGCTCATCGCGACGGTTTCATTGGACCGCTTCATGGCGGCGACAGTGAGTCCCGATGCCGTGCCCATGACCAGCATTTCAGCAGCCGTCGAAAACGGATAGGGCACGTCGAGCAGCGGCTTGGCGGTTATTTTCGAGACCGTGGCCAGCCGCTCCGCCTCGCTCTGCACAAAGCCGCCGCCGATCGAATAGTAAGTTTCGGAAAGCAGCGTGTTGTTGTCATCATCGAGAATGCGGAACACCATGCCATTGGCGTGGCCGGGAAGGGCCGGGCCGAAATCGAAGATCACGCTTTTGACCGGATCAAACGCCAGCACATTGCCGCTGGCCAGCGTGATGAACGGCGTGGCGGCCATCGCCTTGAGTACATCTTCGACACGGTCGGGATCGATGCCTTCGGGCGTTTCGCCCGCCAGCCCAAGCACGATAGCCCGGTCGGTGCCATGGCCCTTGCCGGTGAAGGCCAGCGAACCGTGCAGGCTGACGCTCAGCCGCCCGGTAAGCGGCAGTGACATGGCGCCCGCCGTTGCGAGAAAGCGCCGCGCCGCAACCATTGGCCCAACCGTATGCGAACTCGATGGGCCTATGCCGATCTTGAACAGTTCGAAAACCGAGAGAAACATCTGACTTCTACCTTTGCCGCCCGTCCCAACCATAACACTTCCCGCTGAAATTTCGCCCAAAATCTCTCCGCGGTATCAACCTCTTCCACATGGGCCCAAGCCCTTCCACACATTGCGAAAGTTTAATCTTCGCATTGCAGCATTGTCAGTATTCCGTCAGTCAAACTCTGGCATTTGGACGTCAGCGGCGCGGGACGCCGATTCGGAAAACTGAAATCCAACCGGAGACTAGACATGAAGATGATGACTCGTGCGGCTGTTGCCGCAGCAGGCCTGTTTTTGCTCTCGGCCAATGCCTTTGCGGCGGCCACCACCGTCAATGTCATGCTGATGGGCGAAGGCGGCGGCGGCATGAAGATCGGAGTCGACAAGGCCTCGATCCCCGGCGGCGACGTGGTGTTCAATGTCGCCAATCACGCCATGACCGAGCAACATGAAATGATCCTGGTGAAGCTCAACGCCGCTGACCAGCAGATTCCTCTCGACATGAAGAAGCACCGCGTCGAGGAAGCCCAGTTGAAGACGCTCGGCGAAGTGGCTGACCTGCAACCCTCGGATACCGGTTCGCTAAAGGCCAGACTCAAGCCCGGCACCTACATGCTCCTGTGCAACATCAAAGGTCATTACGAGGCCGGCATGTGGACCAAGCTGACGGTAACCAACTGATCCAACCGGCAATCCCGAATTCAAAACCCCGGCCCCATTGGCCGGGGTTTTGCGTTTTGACCGGCATATGCTCAAACACCGCCACGCGAAGGGGAGACGTGACGGGAGATGGCGGCGGTTCTGCTTGGTGTTCTGGCGGCCTTGAGCTGGTCGCTGCATGATGTCGTGGCGCGCAGTCTGGCGCTGCGTATCGGACCGTTCCGCATGGCGGCACTGGTGATGATTGCCGGTGGTCTGTTGCTGACCGGTTTCGTTGTCCGCAACGGCACGGTATGGACCGCGGGACCTTCGGCAATTGCCCAGGGCCTGGCTCTCGGCCTCGCCTATGGCTTTGGTACCGGCGGATTGTTCAAGGCCTTCAGCCTCGGTCCCATCTCGCTCGTCGGCCCTGTCACGGCGGGTTATCCGGTTCTGGTAGTGCTGTGGGGCATGGCCCATGGTCTCGCACCTTCGCTCGTGCAATGGGCGGCGGTGGCCGCGACACTGGCTGGCGCCATGGTCGTGGTGCGCTCGGGTACTCCCGATGGCGGCATCAACGCCGTTCCGCCTGGCAAGCTGCCGGTGCTTGCCTGCTTCTGCCTTCTCTCGGCGCTGGGCTATGCGGCAGCCATCGTGCTGGGACAGGCGGCAGCACTCACCGTCGGCGAAATCGAGGCCACCTGGCTGTCGCGGGCCACCGCCCTGGTCACCATCCTGCCTTTCATGATCGGCGAAGGCCGTCCCGCCCGCCTGACACACCGCCACTGGCTTGGCATCCTTGCCATGGGAGCCTTCGATGTTGTCGGCGCCATCGCCGTCAATGCCGCGGGCCATCTGCCGGGCAAGGAGTTCGCCGCCATCGGTATCTCGTCCTATGGCGCCAGCGCCGTGATCCTCGCCATGCTGCTGCTGAAGGAAAAAGTTTCCGCCGGGCAATGGCTTGGCATCACGATAATTGTGGGGGGCGTTGCAACGCTGGCGCTTTCGCAATAGCCTTGCTCAATGACCGACACGCCGAACCGCTGGAAACGCTACGCCGACTGGGACGCGCGCCCGCTGCGGCTCGACAAGTTTGCCAAGGAAGACGCTGCCAACGGCTTCTCGGCTTTTTCCAGCCCCGCCGATCCCAAACCCGGCATCGAAATAAAGGGTGGCCGCGTCGAGTCGCTCGACGGTGTGCTTGAGCACGACTTCGACATGATCGACCGCTTTATCGCCCTTCATCACATCGATGTTGATGTCGCACCCGAAGCCATGGCGATGGACTCAAATCAGGTGGCGCGCCTGCTGGTTGACATGCATGTGCCGCGCGAGGTTTTGGTGCGGCTTGCCCATGGCATGACGCCGGCCAAGCTGGCGCAAGTCGTGTCAAAGCTCAACGCGCTCGAAATCGCCTTCGCCTATTCCAAGATGCGGGCTCGCAAGACGCCGGGCAACCAGGCCCATGTCACCAATGCCAAGGACGATCCGTTGCAGCTTGCCGCCGATGCGGCGACCGCCGTGGCCTTCGGCTTCGACGAAATCGAGACCACCATGCGCGTCTCGCGCAACGCCTGGTCCAATGCGCTGGCCTGTGCCGTGGGCGGTGCCGTTGGGCGCTGGGGCACATTGTTCCAGTGTTCCAGTGAAGAAGCCGAGGAACTCAGGATCGGTATGGCCGGTTTCACTTCCTATGCCGAAACCGTCTCGGTCTACGGCACCGAGAAGACCTTCATCGACGGTGACGATACGCCGTGGTCCAAGGCCTTTCTCGCCGCCGCTTACGCCTCGCGCGGCATCAAAATGCGCTGCACCAGCGGGGCTGGCTCCGAGCTTCTCATGGGCTTCCACGAGTCGAAGTCGCTGCTCTATCTTGAAGCGCGATGTCTTTGCCTGCAACGCGGCATGGGCGTGCAGGGCACCCAAAATGGCGGTATTGACGGGGCGCCCTTGACCGCCACCATTCCCGGCGGTGTCCGCGAACTGATGGCCGAAAATCTCATCGCCGTGTGGCTCGATCTCGAATGCGCCTCGGGCAATGACGCGCGTTCGACCGAGTCGGAAATCCGCGTTGGCGCCAAGATCCTGCCGTTTCTGATTTCCGGCTCGGATCTCATCTGCTCGGGTTTTGGATCGATTCTCAAATACGACAATTCGTTCAATCCCTCGCTTCTCAATGGCGAGGAGCTCGAAGACTATCTTGTCTTACAGCGTGACTTCGAAGCCGATGGCGGACTGACGCCACTGCCGGAAGAGCGCGCCCTCGATCTGCGCAGCCGTGCCGTGGAAGCCCTGTCCGCCGTCCACGAGGAACTGGGATTGGCCACCGCGACGCCCGACATGAAGCACAGCGTCATCGTGGCGTCCGGCTCGGATGAGACCCGCAGCTACATGCCGCGCGATGTGTCCTTCATCAGCGAGGCCATCAAGGCGCGCGCCATCACGGTGATCGATGTCATCAAGGCGCTGGCCAAGCGCGGCTTCCGCGAAGAAGCCGGGAACTTGCTCAACGTGGTCAAGCTGCGTGTTTCCGGTGATTACCTGCAAACCTCGGCCATGGTCCGCAACGGCCGCGTCGTCAGCGCCGTCAACGATCCCAATGATTATCTCGGCCCCGGCTCCGGCTATCGCGTCTCGGAAGAACGCCGCCTCGAACTGAACGGCATCCGCGATGTGCTCGACCAGAAGGAAGTGCTGCGCTCCGAAGCCATGCACGAAAAAGAAGAATCGCGCCGCATCCGCTATCGTAATCTCGGCGCCGCCGTGGAAAGTTCCGGCAAGACCGACATCGTCATCGGCATCAGCCCGGCTTTCGGCTTGAAACTGTTCCAGACCACGGCGGGCCATCGCCTCTCGGATGTCCTGGGCGAGATGATGCAGGCCATCCGCCAGCGCGGCTTGAAACCCCGCGTGGTGCGCTTCCACCACACGGCGGATACCTCGTTCCTCGGCCTGTCGGCGGCGCGCCTTGCGGGTTCCGGCATCGGCATCGGCATCCAGGCCAAGGGCACGGCGGTGATCCACCATCGTGACCGGCTGCCACACAACAATCTCGAACTCTTCTCCAATGCGCCGATCACCCGGCTGGAACATTATCGCGGGTTCGGCGCCAATGCGGCGGCCTATGCGCTAGGCGAAATGCCCGAGCCCGTGGTGGTGCCGACGCGCGGCGAAGCCATGGGTTCGCGCTATCATGCCCGTGTCGCCCTGATCTATGCCATCGAGACCGGCTTGACCGAGGAGGGCGCGGCGCCCGAGGAAATCGCCGTGACGCTGACCGGAGTTAAATCATGACGCTCACCAGGGCTGACTATCCGCTCGCCGAAACAAGGCCCGACTCAATCAGCGGGGCGCGCGGCAAGAAGCTCAGCGCCATCACGCTCGATGCGGTGATCGCCGGCGATGTCGCGATGGAAGACCTGCGCATCACCCCCGCGGCGCTCAAGGCCCAGGCGGAAATCTCGCGCGATGCCGGGCGGACCACGCTGGCGCTCAATTTCGAGCGCGCCGCCGAACTGGTGAACGTGCCCCAGGATTTCGTCATGCAGGTCTACGAACTGCTGCGGCCGGGCCGGGCCAAATCAAAACAACAATTGCTCGACGCCGCCACCACCCTGCGCTCCACCTATGGTGCTTCGCGCATTGCCCACTTCATCGAGGAGGCGGCGGAGACTTATGAAGACCGCGGACTCTTTACTTATCGTTTCTGAGGTCCGCCATTCTGAGGCCCGCATGAGTTGGAAAACCGCATATCGTTCGCTCTATTACGAAGGCGCCCCGGAACCTGATGACCTTGTGCTGCCGCCGAAGCAGACCGCACTCCTCGTCATCGACGTGCAGAACACCTATCTCGAACGCCCGGACCGCGCCACGCTCCCGGCGGAAGAGCAGCGCCGTTACGATCTGTGGACGCCATTTCATGAGCGCATGCACAACACGGTCATTCCCAACACCGCGAAAATGCTGGACCTGGCGCGGCGCCATGGCATCGAATGCCTCTTCGCCCGCATCGCCTGCCACACCGAGGATGGCCGCGACCGTTCCCTGTCGCAGAAAATGCCGGGCTGGAACAACCTGCTGCTGCCCAAGGATGAGCAGCCCTCGCAGCTTGTCGCGGCGCTGGCCCCCAAAGGCGATGAAATCACCGTCACCAAGACCACGGATTCGGCCCTGACCGGCACCAACCTGCGGCTGATACTGCACAATCTCGGCATCAAAAACGTCATCTGCTGCGGCATCTTCACCGACCAGTGCGTGTCCTCCACGGTGCGCAGCCTGGCGGATGAAAGCTATAATGCCGTGGTGCTGGAGGATTGCTGCGCCGCGGCAAGCGATGAACTGCACGCCCGGGAACTCGAGATCATCAACATGATCTACTGCCACGTCATGTCGAGTGCCGAACTCGCCGCGATGGCCGCCTGGAGCTAGCATACCATGCGCGTCTTGCCTCTTTACTCGCAGGAAATTTTCGTGCTCAATTCCATGCGGAACTTCCAAATGGAAGCCGTCGCATAACAGTAGCAGGGAGTGAGACATGGCCAATCGAAGCAAAATTTCACGCCGTAATTTCATGCAGCAGTCGGCGCTCTGGGCCGCGGCGTTTTCAGGCGCCGCCAGTGCTGTGCCGGGTGCCGCAGAGGCAGCCCGCGAAAAGGAACTCAACATCCTGTGTTGGGAGGGGTACAATTCCGCCCAGGTTCTCGACCCTTTCCGGTCCTCGATGGATGCCACTGTCAAGGCCGAGTCGCTCACCAACGATCCAACCATGATCAACCGTCTGCGGGCCGGCGAGACCAATGTCTGGGACCTGATCAACGTCAACAATCCCTGGGCGCGCAAGGTAATGTTTCCGGAAAAACTGATCAAGCCGCTCGACCGCGCCAAGTTCGAGCCGTTCTTTGAAAAGATGATGCCCGCGTTCAAGCCGCCCTACAGGTGGGCGATGGACGATGCCGGTGCCGAACTGCTTGGCATGTGCCAGCGCTTTGGGCCCTATAGTTTCGTGGTCAATACCGACAAGGTGAGCCGTGCCACAGCGGAGGATCAGGGCTGGAACCTGTGGAACGACCCTGCCAATGACAAGAAATATGGCATCCTTGAATCTGATGACTGGAATGTTTTCTGCATCTGCTGCATCGCCGGGTTCGACCCTTTCAAGATGCATTCTGACGGCGAGGTCGCCAAATTCACCGAAACCGCCAAGCGGGTGTTCAAGGGCGCCAAACTGGTGGGTGACATCGCCACGATGAATCAGTCCCTGGTGGCGGGTGAAATCGACTTTCACCTGACCGGCGGAACTTACTCAGCTTCCCCGGCGCGCGCCGATGGGCATCCGGAAATCCGGGGTATTACGCCAAAATCAGGCCCGATGGCTGGCGGCAAGGGCGGCATCTCGTGGATCGAGGTCACCTCGACCGTGAACAATCCATCGCTTTCGCCACTCGCCACCCAATTCCTTGAGTATGTGCAGGCGCCCGATGTTGCCCATGCCGTGGCGTTCGCGGAAGGCACGTTCAATCCCGTGGCGCAGATGGCCAACCCGGATTGCTTTAAATTGTTCAGCAAGGATCAGCTTGACGCCATCCAGTGGGACAGTCTTGACGAAGAGATGGCGCGTTCAATCGAATACGACATCGTGCCGGACTACGACAAGCTGCTCGACATCATGACGGCGGCCAAGCGCGAAGTTTCAGGCGGCTGACAACGGCACCAATGGTCAGACAACCCCTGCGGTTCGCCGCGGGGGTTGTCCATTAAATTAAGATGGTGGTGGGCATGACTGACTCCCCGGCAATTCTTTCGCTGAAATCGGTGCGCAAGATGTTTGGTTCCCAGGCGGCGGTTGATTCCATCAATCTCGACATCGCCGAGGGCGAGTTCTTCACCATCGTCGGCCCTTCGGGTTCGGGCAAGACCACCATGCTGCGGATGCTTGCGGGCATGGATACTCCGACCAGCGGCGACATTTTACTGCGCGGCGCCCGCATCAACGATCTTCCCGCCAACAAACGGCCAACCTGCATGGTGTTCCAGTCACTGGCCTTGTTTCCACACCGGACCGTTGGCCAGAACATCGAATTTCCGCTCAAGATTCGCGGCGAGACACAGGAAAAACGCAAAGCCCGCGCCTTGCAGCTCATGGACCTGCTGCGCCTGCCGCAATCCTACTATGGCAAGAACGTACTGAAATGCTCGGGGGGTGAACGCCAGCGCGTGGCCCTGGCCAGGGCGCTTGCCTATGATCCGCAAATCCTGTTCTTCGACGAGCCGCTGTCAGCCATCGACTATAAGCTGCGCAAGACGCTTGAAAAGGAATTGAAGGACATTCACCGCGAGACAAAGAAGACCTTTGTCTACATCACCCACTCACTAGAAGAAGCCATGGTGATGAGTGACCGTATCGGCGTAATGCGAGATGGAAAACTGGTGCAGGTCGGCACGCCACATGAAATCTACTCAGCACCCAACACGCGCTTCGTTTCGGAGTTCGTCGGCGATGTCAACGTGCTGCCAGTAACGCTTGGCAAGGATGGATTGCTGCATTCACCCTTGAATGGAACGAGCATCAGACCGCCGCAAATTCCACTTGGTTTCAAAGAGGGCCATCTGGTCATCCGCCCCGAATTCCTGCGCTTTATCAGCAAGGAAGACGGTGCTGATAACACCGTCACCGGACGGCTTTACAATGAATATGTGCTGGGTTCGCGTATTCAATACCAGGTGCGCGTCAGGGACACGGTATTTGTCGTTGAAAAGCTCCGTCAACAGGCGTTTTCCGGAAAACTCGACGACGACGTGACGATCGGCTGGGACGCGGCGGACGCAATTTTGGTGACGGACTAGAATCATGCGGCTGGGGCAAGGAGAGAGAGCGGCCATTCCGGTCATACTGTTCCTGGCCGCCGGATTCGCCGCGCCGCTGTTCGCGGTCATCTGGTTCAGCTTCATGCCGCCGCGCAGTTTTTTGCTCACGGGCACTCCGACGCTCGAGAACTACCGGACGATTTTCGAGGGCACCAATTAT
>JBKJQD010000456.1:0-8952 GCA_046594125.1 Aestuariivirga sp. | reverse complement strand
GATCGTCGTCAAGCCGGCCACGCTGATCGTGCCGCCGGTATTCAGCAGCTGGTCGCCCGCGCCGCCCGCCCCGTCAAACGACGCCGCACCGCCAACCGTGATCTGGCTGGTGTTGGTGAAAGTATCGTTGGCGGAAGTCCCCGTGTAAGTCAGGTCGCCCGTCGTCGTGATCAGCTTGCTGGTGTTGACGGTCTCGAAGCCGCTGATCGCCACCGTGCCAGCCCGGATGGCGCCCGAATTCAGCAGTGAGTCAGCACCGGTGCCGCCGTCGAAGGCAAAGCTTCCGGCCAGCATCGTACCGCTGTTGGTCAGCTTGTCGGCACCCGCGCCAAAGGCGAAGGCTCCAGCCCCCGTCACATTCAGCGTGCCACCGTTGGTGAAGGTCTCGGCAGCGGCGCTGCCCAGATAGTCCAGACCGCCCTTGGCCTTGATGATCCCGGTATTGGTCACCACCTCGAAATTCTTGATCGTCGTCAGGCCGGTCACCGTGATGGTGCCGCCGGTGTTCAGCAACTGGTCATTCGTTCCGCCCGCGCCATCGAAGGACGCGGCACCGCCAACCGTAATCTGGCTGGTGTTGGTGAAAACATCATCTGCGGCTGTACCCGCATAAGTCAGGTCGCCCGTCGTCGTGATCAACTTGCTGGTGTTGACCGTCTCGAAGCCGCTGATCGCCACTGAGCCAGCAATGATCTTGCCGGTGTTCTGGATATCGTCGCTGCCAGTGCCGCCGCTGAAGACGAAGCTGCCGCCCTTCATGGTGCCGCTATTGTCGAGAGTGTCGTTGCCCGCCGCGAAACTGAATTTGCCAGTCCCCGTCACGCCCACCACCTTGCTGTTGGTGAAGGTGTCATCCGCCGTCGTGCCGGAATAAGTAAGATTACCGGAGCTTGCCAGAATACCGCTGTTGTTGACGTTTTCAAAACCGCTGATCGAGATTGCACCGGCCTTCAGAACACCGACATTGACGATCCCGTCCGTGCCCGGCCCGCCACCGAGATTGAGGATGTCGGCGGTCAGCCGGTTGTTGTTGGTAAGCGTATCGTCGCCAGCCCCGAAGGAAAACGTGCCGGTGCCGGTGATGTCCAGCGTACCGTTGTTGGTGAAAGTGTCGTTGCCTGCCGTGCCGGAGTAATTCAGATCATCCCGGATGGTGCCGTTGTTGGTCACCGTCTGGAAATTGCTGATGTTGAGCGTGCCCGCCTTGATCAGGCCGTCATTCTGCAGGCTGCTGCCAGCCCCGGTACCGGTGAAGGTCGCAGGCCCGCCATTGGTGTTGATGAAACCGCCATTGCTGACCGTCTCAAAATTCTTGACGGTCAGCGCGTTGCCCGGCGCCAGCACGTTGAGACGGCCGTCATTGGTAAAGGAATCCACACCGCCCGCACCATCGAAAGTGGCATCGCCAGTCACCCGGATTATGCCCATGGCAGCGTTCTCTAAATCGTCGGCACCCGGCGTACCCTTGTACAGCAGGCCGCCGCTGGCAATGATCTTGCCTTCGTTGCTGACGGTTTCCACATTCTGGATTTGGGTCAGCCCGGCCACCCGCAACGTCTTGCCGGCCGAAACATGCAGCGTGTCGGCATCATCGCCGCCATCAACCTTCAGGAACTGGTTGAAGGTCAGATTGGCGTCAAACGACAGGCCGTCATCGCCGGCCTGCATGTCGACGGTCTTGCCCGGTATGCAGGTCTCAGTCTTGACGGCGCTGAGGCTTTCACCGGCCACCGTATAGGACAGGGCCAGGGCCGAGAATTTCGGACAGCCTGCCGCCGCTGCCGACGAAGCTTGCATGATCGCCGCGACGATGAGGGCGCTGCCCAGCGCCGACGTAGATAGGCATACGTTCCGGACGCTCCGGCGAGTTCTAATGCGATCCGCAGCACTATCCCCGAGCAGCTTCATCCCGATCCCCAATGCACACTTTTGGCGTATTTAGACTATTATTAACCCAAGCCCTCACCACCTGACAAGCGGACGCTCACTGAGAAGCCCGGCACCCGCAACTTGGCCCTGGGTAAAAATTAACCTTAATAAATCCAAAATATGCATGATTCCAGCGACTTGCTTGTACGTGTTCGGCACCGCAGCAAATTTACCGCCGCGTCGGAGCCACAATAAGGGCCGAAAATTCCAAAATATCTCTGGCGATGTTGCATATCGGCAACGCAATCTAAATCACATTCCCCTTGGGTTTTCCGCAAAAGCCAGAATTCAGTCCCCGGGAACAACCAGCTTGATGTATTTAAGCGCGATGGAAACTTGGCCATTGGCCACGGCCTCGCTGAAAAGCTTGGGGAACAGGTCCGAAGCGGCGACCGCTGCCTTGAGATTGACCGGCGCCAGGGCCAGCAGCGGGTCAGGCGACGATACCGCAATCACCAGTTGCGGTAGCGGCGTCTGCGATCCGGGCGGCTTTTTCTGGTTCATCGGAATGTTGAGACTGGTCCCGTCAAACAATTTGGTATCCGCCTTGGTGATCTTGTAGGTGCCACCTTTCTCATCCACGAACAGCAGGTCGACATTGCGCTTGTCGATGCTGTTGACCGTCCCCTTGATGGCATCGCCGATGGCAACCGTCATCTCGGTAATATCAAGCGTCGGCTTGGGCGCCCGGCTGCGCGCCAGTTTGCTGATGGTGTTGATGGCTTCGCATTGCGGCGCGCTGACTTTCTTGACCGAGATGGTGATCTTGGACTCCGAAAGTCCGCTAGCCACGGCAAAATCCGTCAGGAAGCCGTCGAAAGCAGCTTCATTCGGCGCATAACCCGAGATCCACACCTCATCCGGGGAAATCGTCTCAGGCCACGCCAGGAAACAATCGCCACCATTGTATTTGCTGACAAAACTGGTCAGGTCGCCGACATATTTCAGGACTGCCGCGATGTCACCTGCGGCGGGCGGTGTCAGCCGCAGGCCGGTCTCCGGCGGCTTCTCAACCTCGGCATTCGACTCCCCGGCCGTTGTCTTGTTGCCCGTCCCGGTATCGGGTGGCGGCTCCTGTTTCTTGATCTCCGGCGGCGTCACCGTTTTCGACGATTTGTCCCCGGTCGTGCTGGTCTGGCCGGATTGCGAGTTTGAATTGACCTCTTTGATTTTCGGCGGCTCAAGCTGGTTGACACGGCTCTTCACATAGAACCAACCGCCCGCCGCACCGGCCAGCACCATGAAAACGGCGGCGATCGCAATCCACATGCCGACCCTGCCGCCCTGCTGATCGCTGTCGAAATCATCCCGCCGGGGCGCCACCGGCTTCAGCGGCTTCTTGCTTGGCTGCCTGAGTTGCACCGGACGCTTCGAGCCGCTGAGCCTGAGTGGCGGCGGCGGCAGCTTGGCCGAGGTGCGCGCCGCTGGCGCCTCGGCTCTGGTAACCACTGGCCAGTCGCGCACCTCGGCCATGCTGCCGATGCGGTTGGCGGGATTGGGCTGCAGCATGGCGGTGAGCAGCTCGCGCATCGCCGGAGGAATCCCCGACAGGTCCGGCAAGTCCATGCGCTTTTCCATGATCTCGGCCATGGTGCCGCTCATGTCGATGGGTTGGCCGGTAAGGGCTGCGGCGAGCACCAGTCCGAAACTGTAGATATCGGACTTTGGCGACACGGTTGCCGGCCGGAACATGCCCACTTGTTCGGGCGAAGCGAAGTTGTAGCGCCCGGCAAAGGAGGTGCCGATCAGCGTGCCTTCGGTGCTGGAAAGCGTGGTGGATTTGGCGATGCCGAAGTCGATGATCTTGGCGCGGTTGACCTGTTCACCCTGCAGGATGACGTTCTCCGGCGAGATGTCGCGGTGGATGATGCCGAGGTCATGGGCCTTTTGCAGGCCATCGGCGACGCGCGAGCGCAGCCCACTGACCTCCTGGACATTGAGCGGACCGCTGCGCATGCGTTCGGCAAGAGACTGGCCCTCGACGAATTCCATGGCCATGTAGGAGCGATTGAGCTGGCGGTCGGTGGCAAAGCCGTAGTAACGCACAATCGCCTCATGAGCGATCTGGAACAGGATGCGCGCTTCCTTGCGGAACAGGTCAAGGATCAGCTGGTCGGCGGCATATTCCGGCAGCACCACCTTGATGGCCACCTCATCGCCGGTGGCGATGTTATGGCCGCGATAGACCTCGCCCATGCCCCCGGCATTGATCAGGTCGCCGATCTCATAGGTGCCGTTGAGCTGCGTGCCGGGTGGCAGGCTGGACTGTCCGGGAGAGAACTCGCGGCCGCGGAAACTCATGCGGCACCTTCAAAGCTGCCCGACATGGGGCCGGCATGATGGTGAAGTTCCCGCGCCATCTTGCAGCGGGCGATGACCACCGTGACGTTGTCCTTGGCGCCGCGCTCCAGCGTCAGTTCGACCAGCCGGTTGCAGGCCTCCTGTGATCCGTGTTTCATGACGATGTCATGGATTTCCGCGTCCTGCACATGGCCCGTCAGCCCGTCGCTGCACAGCACGAAGCGGTCACCGTCCAGCACTTGGCCATGAATTCTGTCAAGTTCGAGATCGTCGAACACGCCCACCGCCCGGGTGATGACGTTGCGCCTGGGCCAGGTCCGCGCCTGCTCGGCGTCGATCACCCCGCGGTCCAGCAGATCCTGCACCTCGGTATGATCGCGGCTCACCTGGTGCAGATCTCCCCCGCGTACGAGGTAGGCGCGGCTGTCGCCGGCCCAGACGCAGGCGAAATGATTGCCAAAGATCAGCACCGACACCAGGGTCGAACCCAGCACCATGTTGTTGCGGCTGGCGGAGAAGGACAGCAAGTCGTCATTGGCGCGCAGCATGCGGTCGGTGAAACGCGCCAGCAGGTCGGGTGCCGAGGCGGCGTGGCCAACGCTACGCGCGCTCTCGACAATCTTGAAACTCGCCAGTTTGCCATTGGTGTGCCCGCCCATGCCATCCGCCACCAGCCAGACGCCGCAACCTTCGTCGGCGTACCAGTTGTCCTCATTGATGTCGCGCACCCGGCCGCGGTCGCTCGCGGCACCGGTTTCAAACGTATAGACATGCTGGCTCATACCAGCACCTTGGCCGGGCTTTCTGTGTCGTAGGTCATGAATCCCGCGAATTGATAGGGGCCGGGAAGGCCTTTCTGGCGCCGCAGTTGGACCGGAAAGGCCCCGCCGCCAATGCTCCACCACCAGCTTTCCCCGGCAAGTGCCTTCTGAAGCCCGTCGCCAAGCATCCGGGTGACATCGTTTTCCAGCGGATCATCGCCATAGACCGCAGCATCGAGATCAAGGCCGTCCAGCAAGGAAACCGGTTCACCGCTGAATTCCGGCGCCAGCGCTTGAAGCAGCGCCCGCTCGACCTTGTCGAACCAGCGGTGCAGGGGCTTGGCACCCGGCGGGCTGATCGGCGGCCCGTCTTCGGCGCAAGCGCAGATGCACAGCGGGAAGTAGCGCCCGACACCATCGACCGAGGGCATGAAGGCGCCGGTCACCGATTGCCCGCAGATGTCGCGGCCGAGCCAGAAGCGCCAGATCGGTGCCGTCAGGAACTGGTCTTTCCAGCCATCACCCAATTGCTGGCGGCTGGCTGCCACTGAAGCCTGCAACCACTCCTCCCACACATGCAGGAACGCCTGCGGCAGGTTGAGCGCGATGAAATCGCGTTTCACGGGGAGCTTGCCGAAGATGCCAATGCGCATGATGTGACGTCACAAGGTCTTGGGACAGGTGAATTGCGCCAGAGCGGGCAGCGCGAAGGGATTGGCCAGCGAGCCGACCCTGACGAGATAGGAAACATCCTTGCCGCCGATCACATAAGTAACCTTGAAGGCATCGCCCGCCGGCCGCATGCCGCCCCGGGCGAACAGTTTCATGAGCGCCCAGGCGCCCTTTTCGGCAAGCACCGAGGTGCCGTCGTCATTGGGCAGCATCGTGATGCTCGCCGAACCATCGGTCATGCCGCCCGAACCGGGCCATGAGAACTCCTGGGGTTTGAGCAACTGCGGAAGCGTCTCAAGCTTGGTGCCGTTCAGTTCGAATTCGACGCCCGTCGCCAGTTCGCTCAGGGTCTGCGGCGTCACCGTCAGCGGCACGTTGGGCTGCTTGCCGCCAAACGGGAAATAGGCCTGGCGGATCTTGTCGGCGTTCTGGAAAGCCTTTAGCGCTGCTGGCGAAAGTTCACGCCCCAGCCTGGTGTTGGGTTTCCACTTCCACACCGGCCCCGACTGATCAACCAGCGGCGCCAGCTTGGTGGCAAAGAACTGGTCGATGGTGCCCGACTGGCCAAACAGGTTTCCGAATTCGATCCACGGCACGTCACGCTTGCTTTTCAGCGCGAAGGGATAGCGGTTGTTGATCACTTCCTCGCACTTGCGCGACACGTTGTTCTGCAGTTCGGCATTGAGTTCGGCAATCGAGGTATTGGCGGCATCGCCTTCGAATTCGTTGGCGGCATCGGTGATCATCTTCGAGAACGGCGCTGGCAAGCGGTTGGCATTCTGCGTGCGGATGGCGGAGATGAACTGCTGGACATTCTGCAGGTCGGAGCCCTTGACCGCCGGATCGGCCTCGGTCTTGGCCGCCACCAGGTTTTCGTAGACGCCCTTCAGGTTGGCCACCACCTGATCGATGGGCTGCTGTCCGGGATCACCATCCACCATATTGTGGAACTCGCGGAAATGGGTTTCAACTTCAAGACCCGGCACCGACGACTTGGCGGATGTTCCACCAGCTCTCAGTTCCGATTTCTTGGCGATCTGGAGACCCATGCGCGCCATGCCGGTGAGCTTCGATTCGAGCTTGGTGGCAATGACCTTGGCAGCCACACCGGCAATGCTTGTTGCCTGATCTTCCCCCGAGGCCGGCGCCAGGGATTCCGGCGGCTCGGCTGTCAGCCTGGTCTGCGCGCTGACCGACTGGATGATCGCCTCAAGCGGCGACGTCGGACCCGAGATCGCTTCGAGGATGGCATAATTGGTCTTGTCCCTGGCCAGCGATTTGAGCCGCAGCTTTGCCAGCGCCGCTTCCCATTCCTTGATGAATTCGCCGGCATATTTGTCAAGCAGTGCCGGTCCAGCCGAGCGTAGTTGCGAGGCGATCACCGCCTCCTGGCCAAGTTTGCCCAGCACCCATTGCTCGCTGTTGATCTGCTCGTAGACATCACCGAACTTGGCCAGGAAGAGATCGTTGAAGCCATAGTAAGTAAAGAACTTAGAAACCACTATCGTATCGAGTTCCGATCCGTCGACGGTTTCGAACACCGTCTTGACATCGGGGCCGCCCGCCTCCGCCGCCGTCCAGTCGGGCGTTTCGTCCGCCTGTGCCTCGGATTTCAAGAACAGATAGGCGCGGTCGGCGAGACTCATGCGGGCGATGATGCGCTGGCTGTCTTCGACCAGCGGGCCGTTCATCGGCACATCAACACCGCCTTCCGTATCGAGAGCGAGCATCGCCGAGATATGGGCCAGGAACTGGTCGCGAGCCGCCGTGTTGCCCCTGCTCACGGTGGTGTCCCACTGGTCCTTCATCCAGTTGAGAATGAAATTTTCGTCTATCGGCGCGCCCGGGTAGCGGCCCAGCATGAGGTAGACTTTGAGCGCCTCATAGAGGAACAGCGGGCTGTTCTGGTTCGCCTCGATCTGTTTTTCGACATGCAGCAGCAGCCGCGAGCGCAGCGTCCGGTCCAGTGCGATGCGATAGGAGGCCGTTGCCGCCGAGAGCAGGCGCGGCTTCTGGCTGAGGCCCATGGTGCCGATCGGCTCTTCCGCAACGTCGCGCGTCGCATAGCCAGCCGGCAGATTGACCAGCATGTCGAGCAGATCGAGTGGTCTGGTGAAATCGGCATCGGCCACCGGGTCTTCCTGGATCACCGGGCTGGCGACCGCCTGGTATTCGACCACGCCGCGATCAGTGGCCGCGATAAGCTGGCTGTTATAATAGTAACTTAATCCCCACAATCCAAGCAGCACCAGGCTGACCAGCCCCACGGCCCCATAGCCCAGGTAAGCGCTCACGGCCTTGCGCTGCTGTGCCGCCCGGTTGGTCGACACCCAGCCGGCTTCGCCAAAGATCACCTTGGTCAGAAGATCGCCAAGGAAAAAACTTTTCCCCCGCCCCGACATGGCGGGCTGCATGGGTGAACTGCCGAGCATGCCCTGCATGGCGCCAAGCAGCCGGTCGATGGGCGTTCCCTCCTGGGTGCCGGAAGTGAAGTAAAAGCCGCGCAGCGGAATGTTGGTTTGATAACGCGTCGGCTCGAATATCTGGTTGAGGAAGCCGCTGATCGACGGCCCCAGTGCCGCCATCTGCGACGGGAAGCCGAAGATGCGCGCCCGGCTGACCGGATCGCCCTCTTCCTGCAGCCGGTCCGGCAGTTCCTGCGACAGCCGGTCGATCAGCAGTTCGAACTCGGGGCCAACTTCGGTGACTTTATTCTCGCTCTTGTTCTTGACCTTGAAGGTGGCGCCCCACACCATGCGCCGCCGCTGTTCGCCCAGCGTGTTGAAATATTCGGTGAAGCCCGCCACCATGTCGGCCTTGGTGAACATCACATAGACCGGATAGTCGATCCGGAGATGCTCGTGCAGTTCCGTCAGGCGCTTGCGGATCGCCGCGCAGTGGCTGCTGATTTCCGGTTCCGGCAGGCTCATGATGTCGGCCAGGCTGATGGCCACCATGACGCCGTTGATCGGCTGCAAGGGCCGGTTCTTTTTCAGCAGGTCGAGGAAGGACAACCAGCTCTTGCGGTCCGATGCGGCATCCGAGTCCTGCGTGGTATAGCGCCCGGCGGTATCGATAAGGACGGCTTCCTCGGTGAACCACCAGTCGCAATAGCGTGTGCCGCCAACCCCGGCGATCGGCCGCTTTTCCTTGCTGGACGCCAGTGGAAACTTGAGCCCCGAGTTGAGCAGTGCGGTGGTCTTGCCGGCACCTGGCGGGCCGATGATGATATACCACGGCAGTTCATAGAGGAAATCGCCCTTGGCCTTGCTGGCGCCCTTCAGCGTCT
>JBKJQD010000379.1:0-6268 GCA_046594125.1 Aestuariivirga sp. | reverse complement strand
CGCGACCTTTGCCACATTAGAAGGCGGAATCGATCATGATAATTGCCCTGGCCGATACCGTGAGAAATGGCGCTGGGCGTGTCCTCTTCCGGCAGCGCGGTGGGGCGAGATTTCTTTGGTGAAGCTCGCCCCACCGCGCTGCCGTAAGAGGTCACGCCAAGCGCCATTTCTCACGGTATCGGCCAGGGCAATTATCATGATCGATTCCGCCTTCTAATGGGGCAAAGATCGCGGCGAATTACATCTTACAGTCAGCCACGCTTGTAACGGATCGCAATCTTCACCCTCTTAACAGGCGGTTTTTCTCACATTAACCCCCGCCCCCTCCGGGCATGATCTTGACTCGGGGGCGGGACCGGACCTGGCACAGGCTGCAGCCACGCTATTTCTTTGATTTCGATTGGCAGGATCGTGGCTTGGCGCTGCACCATGGTCTGCGCCTGTTGCGGATTCTGGCTGGATCGTTGATTCGCTCGTTTGTCGCTCCGACGTTCTGGCTCCGTTAATTAGCACCGACCTGCTGCTGGTCGCGCCACTTCTGGATCTTGCGCCGCTGTGAGATCTTCCAGGTCAAGGCGCTTGCCATGGCAAAGTTCCAAACCGAGCTGATCGCCATGCCCGCTATGCCCGCCAACAGGCCCGCAACTCCCTGATCCACCAGCAGGCGCGTGAGCGCAAAGTTGCTCAACGCCCCCACCATGCATCCCAACGTGTAGATCAACAAACCGCGCAGAAGACTCGGCCAGGTCTTTAACTTGCGGTCGCGGTAGGTGATCAGATTGTTCAGAAAGAAATTCCAGACAATGGCCAGCAGTGTGCCGATCACCTGAGCCGGCTCAAGCGGCCAGCCCTGCCAGCGGTACAGCACGAGCAGCGTCAGCGCGTGCACGATAATGCCAGAGCCGCCTACCATCACATACAGCACAAAACGCGCCGGCACAATTTCGCCCAGCTTCTTGTCGGCGATCTGCAGTAGGAAATCAAGGTTGACGCTGATATCGAGCTTGCTTTCGCCATGTTCGCGGTTCCGGAACGTATATGGCACTTCGGCAAAGCGTAGTGGCCGCGTTGCCGAACTGGTCAGATCGAGCAGAATTTTGAAGCCCATTTGCGAAAGCCCATGTACGACCTCAAGCAGATAAGGGCGGGACAGCATGAAAAATCCGCTCATCGGGTCGCTCAGCGGACAACTCATCAGCGTTCGGCTGAACCAGCGGCCCAGGTTGCTCAATTTGACGCGTTCGGCGGCAAAGTTCCCCATGCTGCCGCCTTCGATGTTTCTGCTGCCCACTGCGAGATCCAGCTTCTCGTCCCGGATGCGTCGCAGCATCTCTGGCAGAATGCGCTCGTCGTGTTGCAGGTCGCCATCCATCACAGCCAGATAGGGCGCGGTGGCGCTCATCATACCTTCCACGCAGGCGCTTGACAGGCCGCTGCGCCCGATGCGCTGTATCAGCCGCACACGGCGATCTTCCAGTGACAGAGCTGCCACCTCGGCCGCGCTGCCGTCTGTTGAATCATCATCGACAAAGATGAGTTCCCATACCGTTCCTTCCAGTGACTGCCCCAGACGCTCATGCAGGATCCGAATATTTTTCCGCTCGTTCAGAATCGGCACTACTACTGCCAGCTCCGGCGCCTGCCACGGGCCTTCTTGCTTCATTACCTTGTCTTGTCCTTCCGATCAAACTCAAACACTTCAATGCCGTGCGCCTTCGGAAATTTTTCACTTTGAAGCAGATGCAACTCTTCGGGTAGTACGTTCAATATCTCATCGTTCGTTTCATATGCCCGCACAAACCAAATGCGCCGGGCGCGGATAAGATCTTCGATTACATCGCGTTTGCGTAGCTATATTCCGTTTCTGAGAGACTCTTCTAACAGTCGGGCCGGGAATGGCCGTTAGATAATATAGATAACATTATGTGTGGCATCGCAGGCGTAGCGGGGGAACGGGGAAATGGGCAACATTCCCGCAGAGAGCTGGCTCGTGCCATGCTGCCGGCTTTGGCCCGCCGCGGACCCGACGCCGAGGGCCTCTATGAGTTTCCGGGAGCCGCGCTCGGCCACCGCCGGCTGGCCATTCTCGATCTCAGCCCGGCGGGCAATCAGCCGATGATCGACGCCACTGGACAATTCGGCCTCGTTTTCAACGGCTGTATCTACAACTTTCTGGACCTCCGCCGCGAATTGGAAGCCAAAGGCGTACGCATTCATTCCCAATGCGATACGGAAGTCCTGCTCCAGGGCCTCATTCTATGGCCGGTCGAGGAACTGCTCCGAAAGTTGCGGGGGATGTTTGCCTTCGCTTTTTGGAATCAACGAGATAAGTCTCTTATCCTGGCCCGGGATCGGCTCGGCGTAAAGCCCCTATATTATGCCGCGGGCGCGACCGGATTGGCCTTCGCCTCCAGCCCGGCCTCGCTCCGGGAGGCCGGGCTGGTAGACCAACTGGACCCGGAGTCGGTCCTTGAGTACTTCGAATTCGGTCATACGGCCGGTGATCGCTGTATCTGGAGCGGAGCGGCCAAGCTACCGGCCGGCACTTGGTTGCGCTGGCGGAACGGGCATATCGAGAGTCCACGCGCCTATTGGACACTCCCCGAAGTCGAAGCGGAACCGGTGACCAAGGCTCGTTTCGCCGCCGCCGCCGATGAGGCCGAAGCACTCCTGCTGGAAGCCACCCGGTTGCGTCTGATCGCCGATGTGAAGGTAGGCGCCCTGCTCAGTGCCGGGGTCGACTCGACGCTCGTCTGCTGGGCGCTGACAAAATTGAATGCCGATATCGGAACATTCACGGTCGCCACCCCTGGCGATCCCGCCGACGAAAGCGCCGATGCCGCCGCCACCGCCCGCCAACTCGGACTGTCCCATCAGATTGTCGAACTCCCCCCGGGGAGCGCCGGCAACCTCGATGATCTGACCGCCGCGTTCGGCGAGCCCTTTGCTGTCCCCTCGGCGATGGCTATGCTGCGCGTTTCCGCCGCCGTCCGTCCCCATGCCACGGTGCTATTGACCGGCGATGGTGGCGACGATGTCTTTCTCGGTTACCCCTATCATAGAAACTTCTTCCGCGCCCAGCGTCTGGCGGCCTGCCTGCCGCCGGGAACGGGGACCGCGTGGCGTTGGATCCGCCCGGCCGCCTCCTTGTTCCCGGCGCTGCGCCGGGCCAAGCATCTTGCAGATTATGCTACCGGTGGCCTCGGAGCCATTACCCGTGTCCACGACGGCCTTCCCTACTATGAGGAGCACCGGATGATCGGACCCCGTCTGAAAGCGTTGACGCTACCCGGTCGCCAAATACCGCTCACCCAGGCCTCGGCCCGCCGGCTTCTGACCGACGAATTGCGGTATGAGCAACGCGTTCAGTTCTCTGGAGAGTTTCTGCCCAAGGTGGATGGCGCAACCATGTACCATTCCCTCGAAGCCCGCTCTCCGCTTCTCGACTCCGCGTTATGGGAATTCGCCGCACGGCTTCCCTTTTCGCTTCGGCTTCACAATAACACCTTGAAATCGATACTCCGTGAAGTGGTTCGGCGACACCTGGGCCCTACCATCGCCTTCCGCCGTAAGCAGGGGTTTACTATCCCCGTGGAGACATGGTTGGTTAGCCTGTGGAAAGATGCGCTGATTCGCCTATCGAAGGAGAACCGATTGGAACAACAGGGCTGGATTCTTCCCGGTTCTCTAGAGCCGGCCATCCAGGCTGCGCTGCAGGCTGGCCGGGCACCAGCGCAACTATGGCGCCTGCTGGTGCTGGACCGCTGGCTGGAAAAACAAAGAGCTATCAAATGAACGTGGATATTCTCATCGCCACCTACCGCCGTCCAGACCTGCTGGAACGTACCCTGGAAAGTATTCTTCGAACGCCGGCGCCAAAACCTCTTGATTGGGGAGTGATCGTTGTCGACAATAACTCGCGAGACACCACGCCCGATCTAGTGGCCTCTTTTGCCCCCCGTTTTCAAGGGAGGTTGCGCTATCTATTAGAAACGAAACAGGGTCTAAGCCACGTCCGCAACGCTGGTATCAGTGCTTCCAGGGCTGATATCGTCGCCACTATTGATGACGATGAGGAACTTTCTCCCACCTGGTTTCAGGCGCTTCACGACGCCTTCTCCGATCCCGCCGTCGACTATATCGGCGGTGCCTGCCGTCCCCGCTGGGAAGAACCACCGCCAGCTTGGCTTCCTGTTGAAGGATATCCCAGCGTGATCGGCGTCATCGACTGCGGGCCTGTTGCCACCGATTACGGAACAGATTTTTTTGGCGCTCTACCGGGCGGCAACTCCGCATTTCGCCGGTCGATCTTCGACAAGATCGGCAAATACGATCCGCATTTAGGAAGAACGGACCAAGGTTTGCTCAGTTGTGAGGATCATGACTTGTTCCTCCGTCTTCAGACCGCTGGCCTGCGCGGCCGCTACATTCCCGATTTCGCGATTTACCACTGGATTCCTGTTAAGCGCATGACCGCTTCCTATCACCGGCGATGGGTCTTCTGGCGCGCCGTCAGCGCCGCCCGCCTGCCCGAGGAACCGGGTATCTCCATGTTGTTCGGCGTACCCCGCTACTATTTTGGGGAGGCTGTTCGCCGCACCGGAAAATGGGTTGCCAGCGGCTTCCAGGCCCGCTATTCGCTGCTAGCCCAGCTCTATTGGCTGGAAATCGCCGGCCGCATCCGCGGTAAACTGCGCACAACCTAACGAAATGTTTCTCACCGTTGCCATCTGCACCTACAACCGCGGCGATATGCTCCCGCAGACCATAGAATCTGTCCTGGCGCAAGAAATCCCGGAGAATACCGAGTGGGAGTTTCTGATCGTTGACAACAACTCCAAAGACCGTACCCGGGACCTCGTACAGACCTACGCCGCCGGAAATCCGTGCATCCGGTATATCTTTGAACCGCAGCAAGGCCTCACACACGCTCGAAACCGGGTTCTGGCGGAGGCCAAAGGCGTCATTGTGGTTTTCACGGATGACGATATTCAGCCAGCCCCCTATTGGCTGCGCAATACCGTCCGGGCTGCTGCGGCGCACCCGGAGTGGGCGATCTTCGGCGGCAAGGTCCTGCCGTCCAACCCGGACAGCTTCCCCGCGTGGCTTACACCGGAACACTACTCTCCCCTGGCGCTGCTCGACCGCGGCGACGCTGTCCTTTCGCTCGGGCTGCACACCGGCCTGCTAGTGGGCGCGAATATGGTGCTTCGCCCGGCTCTGTTGGGCGATATCGGCGGGTTCCGGCCCGAACTGGGCCGGATCAAGGATGGCATCGGATCTTTGGAAGACGACGATTTTATCCACCGCACCCTTATCGCCGGCCGGCCGGTCGCCTATGACCCGTCCCTGGTCGTCTTCACCGAGGTGCAGGACGAACGGCTACGTCCCGCCTACCATCTGAGGTGGCACCTCGGACACGGTCACTTTACGGCATTACGCCGCCTTCCGGAGATGGAACAGTCGCACTTCTATATTCTCGGCGTGCCGGGACACATCTTGCGCCAAGCACTCACTGCTCTTTTTCGCCTGCCGTTGGCGATGTTCGATGGCGAAGCGCGCATGAATTGTTTGAACCGTCTCTGGTGGGCAGCCGGATTCATCCGCCAGTTCCGGCGGTTGCCCGCCGCGGCAAAGGCGTGATCCCCGCTATAGATTCTATTCTGCTTACCCAGTCGACCCACACTGGCAGCGGCCGGTTGAGGCCGCAGCCGGCCGCCAATTCCGTTTTTGGCCTTCTCCCCCTATAATTTATTAAAGATACCTGTTCGCCTCGCCGGGAGCCGCCCGCCGTCAGTCCGTTCGATCCAGCTACAATGCCGGGCCAATCTCATCCGCCTCTCCCCTCACCCACCGTCCCTCCATTGCGAGTGGCCTTTCTGGTGGGAAACGATAATACGAATACTCGCGCCACGATCAAGGCTCTTTGTAAATTGCCGAACATCGTACCGCTTGCCGTTCTCTTCGATACCGGGCAAATCCCCTTTCGGGGTCGCTTGAGGAACCTCCGCCGCAATATTCGCACCCATGGCTGGAGCTACATCGGGACTCGCTGCCTGTCTGCCGCCCGCGAGATTACCGAGCGGTTGGCCGCACGCGCCGCGGCCCCGCCCGCCTTGGTCCGGCAGCTTCTCCGCCAAGCCTTCCCTGACGCTGCATTCCACCTGGAAGACCTCGGCCGGCAGTTCCACTTTCCCGTACATCACGCCGGCAACCTGAACCACCCGGAAGCCGCTCGTATCCTGGGCAGCCTCGACGCCGATCTCGG
>JBKJQD010000359.1:0-15468 GCA_046594125.1 Aestuariivirga sp. | reverse complement strand
TGCAGCGAGACCCCGGGGACATTCTGCCCCAGCGTCGTGGCACGAATATCGAGGAGGCCCGCCGCCGATGTCCCGACAAGGACGATATTGCCTTCGATGAGCGGCCGGATTTCGGATTCGGGTTTGTTCAGAATGTCGCTCGCCGATACATAACGGTCGGCGCGTTCGGCCCCCATGTACATCTGCAATTCACCCGCTCCCGTTGTCGGCACCTCGAAATCGCCGATGCGAACAGCACTGATGGAACCCTCGCGTTCGGGAGCATTGGCAATGACATAGGTCGACGCGCCTTGGGCAACGCGCAAGGTCTCCATCGTGAGAGAGGGATAGAGTTGCTCCCCATCGCTCAGGAACATGGCAATGGTGCGCACGACATTGGAGTCGGAATCCGGATTCATGCTGATGTCACCGATACCGGCGGCGGCGTTTTCCAGAACTGGAATCGGCAGGGTCGCACCGCCAAAGCGCGGCGGTGCCGCGATGGGGCTTTCTCCGGTAAAGGCGAAACCGGCTTTCAGTTGCGGCTTGGCGCCGCGTCCGCTGATCGCGGCAAACCCCAGGACGGTTGGATGCATGGCGAGTTCGGCGGCAAAGACATCGTCATTGTCCGGGAGACCCGAGAGGATGCTGCCATCTATTTCATGGTATTCCCTGAGAATGCTTTTCGGTGACATGCGATCCGGTTCCGGGAAGAGCACGTCGAATGCAACCACGGAAGCACCGAGTTCGCCAAGCCGCCCGAGCAGTCTGGCCAGCAACGTCCGCGGCCACGGCCATTGGCCAAGCTCCTTCAGTGAGTGCTCGTCGATATCGACGATCCGGACGGGGACCGGCTCATATTGGCGGGGTGATAGCCGCTGGGCCTGGTCGAACGCGACTTCCCTGACGGCTTTGATAAGCTCGGGATCCGCCCATCGCAGACCTGTCATGAGCGCCACGATCATCAGCCCCAAAAGGGCGGCAGGCTGAAATGATCGCAGTCTCATTTGGCAAGTCCCATGGGCATGATTGAGAAGCGCATTCCTGCAATGACAATGAAGTGTTCAGTCTTGGCAGCGAAGCCGGACGCCAATGCGCCAGTTTCAGGACAACGGACGGTCGCGACTATTGTTGGGTGCCATCCTGCAAGTTGGTGACGACACGGCGGTTTTGCGCCTTGCACTCAATCTCGGCACAGGCCCCGACGAGCCTGTCGCGGCCATAGCCCTTGGCCTTGGCGCGGCTGCCTGCCACGCCTTGTGCGATCAACTCGTTGCGCACCGCGTCGGCGCGCTTCTGTGACAGCGTCAGTTGCTGGGCGTCGGAGCCGGGATCGTCGGCAAAGCCTTGCAGCTTGACCTGCCACTGCGGGTTGGCGTTGAGCCACTGCGCTTGCTTGGCGATGGTCACCCGCGCCGTATCGTCGAGGGCGGCCGAGCCTTGCACGAAGAAGGTGCGCCGGCCGACATTCAGCATGAAGTCCTGTTCGGAACCCGCGGCGGCACCTACTCCGCCTGTCTCGGGAACCACCTGCGGTGTCGGTGCCACCGGCGCCAGGCCGGGCTTTTCAGAGGTGCCACAAGCGGCCAGCAACAGGGCCATTCCGAGAAAGGCTGCACGGCTGAAGCGGTTCATTGGCTGTCCACTCCCGCCGATTCATTGATGACCGGGGAACCGAGCACCTTCAACACCAGAACACGGGTGCCGATCGGGCAGCGCTGGTAGAGGTCGATGGCATCCTCGTTGAACATGCGGATGCAGCCTGAAGAGGCATTGGTACCGATCGACCAGGGTTCAACGGTGCCATGGATGCGATATCCGAGATCCTTCCCCAGCCGGAACAGGTACATGGCGCGGGCCCCGAGCGGGTTTTTCGCGCCGCCGTCCATGTATTCAGGCAGTTCTGGATGCCGGGCCCGCATCTCGGGCGGCGGAACCCAGCGCGGCCATAGCTGTTTGCGGTCAACGCGGGCGCGGCCATACCAGCGGAAGCCGTCGCGGCCGACGCCGACGCCGTAGCGCAACGCCGTCAGGTTCTCGAAGATCACATAAAGGAAATGATTGCTGGCATCGACCACCACGGTGCCCTGCGGTTCGATGCTGGTATAGGGGACGAACTGCCGGCGCCACTTGGTGTTGATCTTGGCGAAGTTGGTCGACCGGAACCGGATACCGTTGTCCTCGACCATCGGCCCGAAATAGGCTGCAGCCTGCTTGGGCGGCAGGGGGGCAGCGCCGGAAGGCGTCCCGCCCATGGCGGCAAGGCCGGTGGCGCTCGCGGCCAATAGGAAATCCCTGCGGTTCATCGGCATCTGTCCCTCCATTTTTGGCCCCCGCTCGCCCTGGACTCGCCGTGGCGGGCGGCATTGATGCCAACTCTAGCGGGGATTCACCGGCCTGTCATTGGCAGGAAATCGGGGGAGCCTGAATGAGATAGCAGGCAAACGGCCACCTGTGGCGAGGGCCTTGTCATGATAACGGGTGCAGAATTCTAGCAAGGCGGCGGCCCAAACTCCATCGAGTTTGCGTCAGAGCCGAAATTGAGCGCAAATATCACCCCTCAGAGGGGCACGATTGGCGGGCGAATTTACACTCGATGCCGCCACCGCCAAGCTCGACGAGCAGGCCGCCGCCCAAACCGGGGGATCGCTGCTTTTGGACAATCGTTCTGGGCTGCATCTCAATCCAGGATGAGGATTGCAAGATCCTGCGGTGACACGCTACGCTTTCCGAGCAGAACCTTCCCTGCAATTGTTATTTTCCACGGCTTGCTTCCATAGTTGAATGCGAACACGAGCTTGCCGCGCCGCCGCAGCCGAACCCCCTCGGGTAGCTGAATGGTTTCCAATTTTGCTTTTCCAACGGCAAGCTTGGTGACCGGCTTCAGCAATTTTTCATCCGGCCAGCAGGCGAGGTAGAGATGATTGTTGGCCGCGACCAGTGCCGGCTCGCCATTCCCGAAGATGCCGAGAGTTTGCGCGCCTTGAGTTTCCACGGTTTCCCGCCAGCGAATGGCCGATCCGGTCACCTTGCCTTTGACCTTTTTTGCAAGCCCTGGGCGAAGGGAAGAAACTTGTATCACCCGCGCCTTCACCAGGGCTGAGACCGGCCCCGGAGCGAGGCATTCCGGCGTGGCGTGATGGCGCGTTTTCGATCCGGTGCGAGGTCCGTAGAGAACCACGCCGTCAGCCGCCGCGAAAGCCCGCTCTGCCTGGTCGCTCACATGCGGCATGGTTGGAACCAGTACCAGTTTGTACCCTTTGAGACTGGCACCGGGCCTCACAAAATCAACATCCAGGCCCAGCGCAGATGTTCCGCCTCGGTGAACGGGAAGCGTTCCGTGAAGCCGACCGGATAGGAGTCCCATGAGGCAATGTCGATATCCTCACCAACCGCCCAATGGTCGAAATCATTGAAGAAGCCCATCATGTTGTGGGTAATCCAGCGCGAAGGCGAGTGGGCGCGTATGATGTCGCACTGCATGCGATTGTAGGTGACCACCTGCTCGGAATGGAACCGCCAGAAATCAAGCTTGGCGGCAGGATTGGTCTCGGTTACCGCAAGGTTGGGCAATACGGCTTCGTCGAAGTTCTGCACATCCATGGACCAGAAGGCATTTCCCCACGCGTCGTTCAGTTGTTCAGGCGATTGATAGGTCCGGCGCAGCCAGTCCCGGAAACCTCTCAGGTCTTCCGGCCCCAGGACAGGATTGTATCATGGCAACCATATTCATTGTCGGTCTGCCAGCCATCTACAAACGGGTTCTGGCCATAGCGCATGGCCAGAATTTCAACGATGCGGCGGCTTTCCTCGAAATAGGCGCGTGACGAAAATGTGTAGTGCCGGCGTGAACCAAAACCGCGTGGGCGGCCCGGTTCGTCGATGGATATCATGCCGGGATGTTCGTCCACCAGCCATTTGGGCGGTGCACAGTTCGGTGTGCCGAGCACCACTTTCAAACCCGCCTTGCCGAGGACCTCAATGGCGCGATCAAGCTAATCCCAGTTAAATTTGCCGCACTCCGGTTCGTAGCGCGACCAGGCAAATTCGCCAACCCGCACGCAAGAAAAGCCAGATTCGACCATGCGCCGGGCGTCTTCTGCCCACCAGGATTGAGGCCAATGTTCGGGATAGTAGCAAACACCAAGCATCAGCGAGTCAAATCACCATTGTGAATGGCCATGGCTTTTTGATCGAACAAATGGCTCGCGGTTTGAAGCAGGGTCATTGCCAGTTTGTCGCCCGCCCTTTGCTTGGCCAGACCATCGGCCTTTACAGCTATTTCGCTGCCGTCAGCCAAGGTGACATAATACATGGTTTCTGAACCCAAAAATTCCGCAACACGCACGATTCCCTTGACCGCGCCATCGCCGGTGCCGCCAACTGTCATGATGGACACGAGATCGAATGAGCGCAGAGCACCAATGACGGTCACCACGATTGCGATGAACGTTGCCGGGCGCAGTTGCGGCAATATGATGTTCCACAGCATGGACCACCCCTTGGCATGATCCATGCGCGCCGCCTCCACCTGTTCCGGGTTGAAGTTGTTGAGGCCCGTCAGATAGAGGATCATGCAATAGGCGGTTTGCGGCCAGAGCCCGGCGGCAATGATGCCATGAGTTGCGAATCTATCGTCGGCGAGAATGGCGAGATCAGAACCAGTGACCTTCTTGATCAACGTGGAGAGCAAACCGAAATCCGGTGCGTAGAACCACGAAAAGATCAAGCCAACCACAACCTGGCTGATGACGAAGGGGAAAAAGAACAGGGATTTATAGAGCCTGATTCCTGACACAGTCTGATTGAGGAAAAGTGCCACGGCAAGCCCGGCGGGAACGGCCAGCAGATAAAGCACGAGCCAGATGATGTTGTTCTTCAGCGACGTCCAGAATGATTTGTCGTCAAACAGGTCAGCATAGTTTTGCATGCCGGCATAGGTCTTTGGCCCCAGCCCGTCCCACTCATGGAAGCTGATCCACACCGACTGAAAAATCGGGATGATCACATACAGCATGAACATGATCATGCCTGGAGCCAAAAATAGCCATGGCGCTATGGTCTTTTGGTTGCGCTTCCAGAAACCCGCCGTAGACGCAGCCGACATCGCATGCCTCCAATAGTGCAGGAAGAAGCTGGCCCGCCAGCAGGGGACTCAGCGCATCAGCCTACAGGGTGGGGCATGCCCGGAGAACCGCCAGCGAACTGGCATCTTCCGGACATGCCCCGGGAGGAACTACTTGTAGACTTTGTCGGCAACCTTCTGCAGCGTCGGCAACCTTCTGCAGCCGCGCCAGAATCGCATCGATGCGGTCTGGCTTTGCCATGAATTCCTGGAAGCCTTCCATACCGGCCTTGGCCATGTCGGCGGGTGCGTCACGGTCAAAGAACTGGGCGAGAGCATAGGCGCTCGACAATTCTTCAAAACCAGCCTTGATGAATGGATCATCGCCAACGGTCGACTTGTTGTTGACGGGCAACTGTCCAAGCATGGCGTTCATCTTGGTCTGGGCTTCGGCTGAGGCAACGAATGCCAGAAACTTCTTGGCGTCTTCCTTGTTCTTGGCAGCCGACGGAATGTGGAATGTGTCCGTCGGAGCTTCTTCGTCGCGCGGAATTCCAGGGGTGATTTCCGGGAAAACCAGGAAACCCAGCGTATCATTCGTCATGCCGCCGTCCTTGAAGGTAGAAACGGCGGAGTTGCCCATGACATAGTTGGCGGCTTTGCCCTGCGAGAGAAGAGCGGCAGCATCCTGCCAGTCAATGGCGGCGGCATTCGCCGTCATGTAGGGAACAACTTTGGCCCAGTTGGCGAATGTTGCCGTCACGCGATCATCAGTCCGTTTCACCCGGCTGGCCGTGAGGTCCATGTGGAACTCGTAGCAGTTGGTGCGCATGTTGATGTAGTCAAAGATGCCAGCTCTGGCCCAGCCGTTGCACCTTTGTTCTTGGCCAACCCGGACTGGGCACCGCTCTATATTGAAGGACCGCGAGTGGCAATCATTGCCGATTGCCATAATCTGATCTTTGTTGTGCTGCACAAGGAACCATCAAGACCGCTGGGCCGTTGAATAACGTACTGTGCCCGGCAGTAGTGAGCTGTGGGACCGGCGATGTGTTTGGATCAGGAGTAATGGCATGGCAATCATCAATGGCACCAATGCGTCGGAATATATTCCCGGCACGGGCTACAGGGACATCATTTTCGGGAATGGCGGCAATGATACGCTTCGCGGCTTCGGCGGCGACGATGATCTCTATGGCGGCAAGGGCAATGACTACCTTGACGGTGGACCTGGAGATGACAACATCGTAGGCGGCGACGGGGTCAATGATCTCGAAGGCGGCAGGGGCTTTGACTGGTTCATCATGAGCACTCGCGGTGCGGGTTTCAGCGACGACTGGATTTTGGACTTCGAGTTCAACTTTGACCGTATCGATGTGAGCCAGTGGGGTGTCAGCGATTTCAGCCAACTCAAGGAATTGCTGCGGACCGACTCCGGCGGCAATGCCTTTCTCAATGCCGGCTATGGCGGCTACGATCACTTCCTGACGGTCGGCAATGTTTTCGCCTCCGAGTTGATCTCGTCGGATTTCATCTTTTCGAACGCCGGCGCGAAAAGCGAAACGGGAACGGCATCCTTCGATACGCTGTTTGGTTCACGCTTCGCGGATATCCTTGATGGTGCCGGAGGCAACGACGTTCTGCTCGGCGGTATCGGTGCCGACACGCTGCGCGGCGGTACTGGTACCGATCGCCTGGTGGGGGGCGTGGGCAATGATACCATCGATGGCGGAGCAGGGCGCGACAACCTCAGTGGTGGCGCTGGCCGCGATGTTTTCCTGTTCCGCAGCATCGCCGAGTCCTCGCCTGGAAATTACGATGTCATCACCGACTTCCAGCCCGATCTCGACATCATCAATCTGGCCAAGATTGATGCCATTGCGGGAACGGCGGGAAATCAGCAGTTCACCTTCATTGGTGGCGCCGGTTTCACTGCGGCGGGTCAGGTGAATTTCATCCACGCGGGCGGAAACACCATCATCACCGCCAACGTCAATGGCGATCTCGCCGCTGATTTCCGGGTGGTGATCAACGGAATATTCACACCGATTGCAGCGGATTTCGTGCTGTAGGGGCGGGGGCGCGGTTGTACTTCCGCTGCTTGACTATGTCCCTTGCCCGATCTCCCGCAGCATCCCGGCGAACCAGTCCGTAGCCGGATCAAAATGCTTGCCGCCCTTGATGCGCGGGAACTCGATGGCGCGTAGTTCGCCGCCGCGGTCTTCGTCGTGGCCGATGACGCCGGACACTCCGGCCAGTGCCGAATCCACCGCCACATGCACCATGGCGCGGATCAGGTCGAGGTCGGCTTGATTGGCGGCGGAGGAACGCGCGAAGTATCCCGACTTCTGCACCAGGGTCTTGTCGGCGCCGATCTTCTTGCCGAACTGCTTGCCGAACCAGTCGCCGACTTTCACCTGGTCGAGCCTGACATGGCCGAAGGCGTCGCGGTCGAGCTTCTCGCCCTTGGCCTCCAGTTCGGCGACGATCTCCTGAACGCAGGCGCCTTCGCTGACGAAAATGTTGACCGAGTCCTTATCGTCCATGACCTTTTTCAGGCGGGCCGCTTCGGCTTCGATGTCGATGGGCAGTTCCGGCACATAAATCGCGTCGATGTCCTTGTGGCGGCGCGTCAGGTTGAATTCGGGGAGGAATTCCAGCCCGTCGAGGCGCTCGCGCCAGGCCCTGGCGGTGGCGGCGGTGAGCCAGCCGGAATGGCGGCCCATGACTTCATGAATGATCATCTGCCGCGATGAAGTGGATTGCTCGTTGACGACATTCTCGAAGAAACGGGCGCCCTGTTCGGCGGCGGTCCAGGCGCCAAGTGTCTGGCGGATGGGGATCACGTCGTTGTCGATGGTCTTGGGCAGGCCCACCACGGTCAGGCCATAGCCATTGGCGCCGAGATAGGCGGCAAGGTCGGCAGCCGTGGTGTTGGTGTCGTCGCCGCCAATGGTGTGCAGGATGGTGATGGCGTCCTGCACCAGTCGCGAGGCAGCGACCTTCAGTGGTTCCTCGCCCTCCTTCACCAGTCCGCGTTTCACGCAGTCGGCGACGTTGGTGAGCTTAACCCGGCTGTTGCCCAGCGGGGTTCCGCCATGGCCATGCAGCACATGGGCGCGGCGGCGCACCTCTGGCGTCACGGTGATCGAATTGCCCTGCAGCAGGCCCTTGTAACCCGATAGGTAGCCGATCATCACGGCATCGGGCGCCAGTTCTGAATAGCGTTCGATCAGACAACCCACAGCCGAGGACAGGCAGGGTGCGAGGCCTCCGGCGGTGAGCATGGCGATCTTGTGCTGGGTCATGGGAATCCTCTCAAGTGAATTCAAGGGATGAGGACTAGGCAATCCCGGAATTTTGCGCAACTCCCCAAAATCAATTGAAGTGCGGCGGAGGGTTCCTATCTGAATCCAGTCAACCCAACACAAGGAGAGGGAGAGATGACACATTCGGCTTCTGCCGGTTTTGAACAGATGGGCGAGAGCCAGCGCCACGGGAGATGTGGTGGCGGCATCAAGTCGCGCTGGTCGCCTTGGGAGATCGGGGCCATGGTCGCCGGTTTCGTGGTGTTCTGGCCGCTGGGTCTTCTGGCGCTCTTCCTCAAGTGGAAGAACGGCGAGATGTGGAGCGGGTCTTCGGCCAGTTCAACGCCGTGGGCGGGCTTCAAGAGGCCGGATTTCTCGGCCTGGCAGTCCCATGGTCCGCGCTACGGTTTCGCGGGCTCGGGCAATGCCGCCTTCGACGACTACAAGCGCGAGCAGATGAAGCGTCTCGACGAGCAGCGCCGCCAGCTTGAGGAAGAGCAGAAGGCCTTCCGCGACTTCGTGGAAAAAGTGCGCCGCGCCAAGGACCAGGACGAGTTCGACCGCTTCATGTCCGAGCGCCGGACGGTCAGCGACGTGCCGCCGGTCCAGGGCTGAACAGGTTCCCACGCAAAAGCAAAAGCCCGGGTTTCAGCCCGGGCTTTTCGTTTCGGAGACCCTATGGCTCGCGGGGCCCTGCCGGGTCAACGCTGCGCAAGGGCGGCGGCGGCTTGTGGTCGCCGAAGACAGCGGGGCGCGGCGCCGGGCGCGGTGGCCGTGGCACATCGTCGATGGCGGGCGGCGCATAGGACGAGGCCTGGCCCGGAATGCCAATCCCGGCCTCAATGACCACGTCCTGGGGGCCGCCGATCAGGATCAGGTGTTCGACATTGTCGCGGCGCACCAGCACGAGGCGCCGCATCTTGTCCAGCTCATGATATTCGCTGATGCCGAGGCGCTGTCCGCGCCGCCCGCGGACGCTGGGACTGAAGGTGCGCCACAGAACCAGCGCCACGATGAGAACCACAAGCCCGATAAGTGCCGCGACGATGGTCATGAAGTTCTGGTTTATGAAATCCATGGCTGTCCCGCCTTGTTCGCATCGATTGTGCGCATCAGCATGTCCAATTCAGGCTTAGAAATGCCATTGCTACCAGCGCTGAACGTCGATGATGCGGCCATTATAGGAATCCATGCGGATCAGGAACCGCCTGCCATTTCTGAAACCAAAGTATGAGTAAACCTGGCCGCGGCATTCACGGACGCGAGCGTGGTTGAAGCGGCGGTTGACGATGCGCAGGCCATGGACACACGTGCCGCGCCCGGGACGCACACCGATGACGCCCCAACCGCCATAGCCGATATTGATGTCGATATTCACTTTGGCGAAGGCCGGCGCCATGTCGGCGGCCGACATCGACACGAGCGCCGCCAAGGCGAGCATTGTCTTGCGGATCATAAGTATTCTCCCTAGTTGGTGGTCTCAGGATCGGGAACCAGTAGCCGTGGGTGCAGACTGGCGCACCACGCCGGAATTGTAAAGCGGGTCATGCCGGAGCGGCGGATTCCGCAGCGTGCCAAATCGCCTATACTGCATCTGATTCGGGGTGGGCAATCGATGACGGACAAGATAACGCCAGCTGGTGCTGAACTGGTGGGGCCAGCGGCATTCGGCAATGCCCGCAGCCGGGTCGCATTTGCACTGCTCATGGCGGCACTCCTCGCCATTGCGGTGCTGGCGGCGGCCTGGCTGGTCCGCGATGTACTGCAGGTGTGGATCATCGCGGCGGGCGGCATTCTGGCGCTGCTCGGATTGTTCCTGCTGTTTGGAGCGCTCGCCGGCTTTATCCGGTTTGGCAAGCCAGGCTGGCAGCGCGACTTTATTGACGGGCTTGCCGATGCGATTGGCGATCCGCTGGTCGTTACCGACAGCCGGGGGCGGGCGATCTATTCCAATGGACCCTACCTGAAACTGGCATCGGAAGCCGGCAGCAACCGCCTCGTCGGCATGGACGTATTGTTCGCAGGCTATCCGGAATTCGCCAAGCCCATCTACCAGATCGTCCAGGCCATCGAGGATGGCCGCCGCGAAGAGCGCGAGTTGCGGGTGTCTCCGGGGTCTTCGGCACCCGGCGCCGCACCCGGCAAGCCGGTGTGGATGCGGATTTCGGCAACGCCTACGGTGGGCAGCCCGGCCAAGACTTACCGGGTGTGGCGCCTGCAGGATATCAGTGCTGACCGCGCCAGACAGGAGCATGCTTTCGGGCGTTTGCAATTCATCATCACCTATCTCGACCATGCGCCGGCCGGTTTCTTCTCGACACTTCCGAACGGCAAGGTGGACTATCTCAATGCCACGCTGGCGGAATGGCTCGGCATCGACGTGGCGCAATCGCAGGGCGGCGATCTGCAACTTGCCAACATCGTTGGTGAAGCGGGCGTGAAGCTCTTGGGCGGTGTTGCGCCCAAGCCCGGCTCGACCGTCACCGAAAGTTTCGACATCGATCTGCGAACCGGAAGTGGAGCTGCCTTTCCGGTGCACATCCTGCATCGCATCGACTTTGATGCCGAGGGTCTGCCATTGCCATCGCGGTCGCTGGTGGTGCCGCGCGGCATGGCGCTGTCCAGGCCCGGTGCCGATGAAATTTCGGCACCGCGCCTGTCGCGCTTCATCAACAACGCGCCGATGGGCATCGCCGAAGTCGATGCCAAGGGCATCCTGTGCATGGCCAATGCCGCGTTCCTCGGCCTGTCTGGCCATGCACGGCGCGGAGCGGCACTGGCCGACATGATCGTCAAGGATGACCAGGCAGCACTGGCCCAGTCATTGGCGGTGGCTCTGGCCAGCGAGGCAACGCTCAATGTGGTTGAGGCGACGGTGGCGGCGGAGAAGCCGCGCGTCGTGCAGTTCACCTTCACCCGGCTGGCTTCGAGTGACGAAACCGCCGTGGTTTTCGCGCTCGACAAGACCGAAAGCAAGGCGCTCGAAGCCCAGCTGGCGCAGGGCCAGAAGATGCAGGCGGTGGGTCAGCTGGCGTCGGGGATCGCCCACGACTTCAACAACGTGCTGACGCCGATCATCGGCTTTGCCGATCTGCTGCTGGCCAAGATGCGGCCCACCGATCCGGCCTTCGCCGATGTCATGAACATCAAGCAGAATGCCAACCGGGCGGCCAATCTGGTGCGCCAGCTTCTGGCCTTCTCGCGCAAACAGACCTTGCAGCCCAAGGTCCATTCCCTGACCGAGGCGATGTCGGATCTGGGCAACCTGCTGGGCCGGGTGCTGGGCGAGAAAGTGGAACTGCGCATCAGCCATGGCCGTGACCTGGGGCTGGTGCTGGTCGATATCCACCAGTTCGAGCAGGTGGTCATCAATCTGGCGGTGAACGCCCGCGATGCCATGCCCAAGGGCGGCACGCTGACGGTCAGAACCTTCAATCTATCGGAGGAAGATTCGCGGGCCATTGCACCCGACCTGATGCCTCCCGGCGAATATGTCGCCTGCGAAGTGGAGGATACCGGGGCGGGCATTCCGAAGGACATTCTCAACAAGATATGGGAGCCGTTCTTCTCGACCAAGGAAGTGGGCAAGGGCACCGGGCTTGGCCTGTCGACGGTCTATGGCATCATCAAGCAGACCGGCGGATTCATCTTCTGCGATTCGGTTGTTGGCAAGGGAACGACCTTCAGGATTTTCCTGCCGCGCCATTTCCCGGCGCCAGTGATCATCGATCCAGCTGCCGCCGCCGCACCCGCCGCACCGCCCAAACGCTCCGACTATACCGGCAAGGGCCGCATCCTGCTGGTTGAGGACGAGGATGCGGTCAGGGCCTTTGCCGTCCGCGCCCTCACGTCACGCGGCTACACCGTGGTCGAAGCCGACTCTGGTGAAAGCGGTCTGGAAAAAATCGAGGCCGATACCGAGGGCTTCGAGCTCATTCTGTCGGACGTGGTGATGCCGGAAATGGACGGCCCCACCATGCTGCGCGAACTGCGCAAGCGCGGCATCAAGACCAAGGTCATCTTCGTATCGGGCTATGCCGAGGACGCCTTCGAAAAGAACCTCGAAGGCCAGACAGACTTCGCCTTCCTGCCCAAGCCCTTCTCGTTGAAACAGCTGGTGGAAAAGGTGAAGGAAGTGATGGAGAGCTGAAGCGGGCATTCCACCCGCCACAACCGCAAAACGCATTGCCGCCGAAAATGGCTGAGACGGTTGCCATCGGGTCAAGCGTAACCGGGAGAGAATCATGGCCGACTTCAATGGTGACAATGGCGCCAATGTTCTGAACGGAAGCAGCGATGGCGACACCATGCCGGCACTGGCGGGAAGCGATACCGCCAATGGTGCTGACGGTGCCGGCACCATTCGGGCGGCGAAGGCAGCGACACGCTGAATGGCGGTGCGGGCAACGACATCATCTACGGTTTCGGGGCCAGCGACGCCACTGCCGGAAGCGGCGATATCAACGCCACCCTCGTCACCAGCGCGCTAAGCAGGCCGATCTTCGCGCTTTCGGCTCCCGGCTTTCGCCGGGATGACAGAATGAATTATGAAATGACAATAGCTTCACCACCTGCGTTGGTGTTCCGGCCAGCCGGCAAGATGTTTGAATCCTGTGGTTGGCCGTGACAGGGGCCGCCGCCGCCAGTAATCTCCGCCTGAAACAGAATCGGAGCAGATGATGGGTGGCATGACTTTGGCGGCGCTGGCCGATGACTTGGGCGCGGGACGCCGCACGGCGCGGTCGCTTGTCGAAGCTTCGCTTGCCGCCATGGCCGATCCTTCGGGCGAAGGTGCGAGAACCTTCATTTCGGTTGACGCGGATGGCGCGCGCGCTGCCGCTGACCATATGGACCTGCTGCGCCGGGCCGGGCGCCAACCGTCGCGCTTTGCCGGCATTCCGTTTTCGGTGAAGGACCTGTTCGATCTGGCGGGCGAGGTGACGAGAGCGGGATCGAAGGTTCTCGCGGGCGCCAGTCCCGCCAGTGCCGATGCCGTGGCCATTGCCCGGCTCAAGACCCAGGGCTTCATCGTCATGGGGCGGACCAACATGACCGAGTTCGCCTATTCGGGTGTTGGCCTCAATCCGCATTACGGTACGCCACGGTCGCCCTTCGACCGCCAGACCGGGCGCATTCCGGGCGGCTCCTCCTCGGGCGCGGCGGTGTCGGTGGCAGATAGCATGGTGAGTCTCGGTATCGGCACCGACACCGGTGGCTCCTGCCGCATCCCGGCGTCCTATTGCGGTATCACCGGCTACAAGCCGAGCCATGGCCGCGTGCCGCTGACCGGGGCATACCCCTTGTCCTCCAGCCTCGATTCGATTGGTCCGCTGGCCAATTCAGTTGCCTGCTGTGCCACAGCCGATGCCATCATGGCGGGTGACTGGGATGGTGCCGTTCCGCAAAGGTCGATGCGGGGTTTGCGCCTCGCCGTTCTCAAGGATTTCGTTCTCGACGGATTGCAGCCGCAGGTGGAGGCTGCTTTCGGGCGCGCCCTGAAGCGCATCGCGGCGGCGGGTGCGACGCTGGCCGACATGGGTTTTCCGGAACTCCGCGACCTGCCATCGATCAACAGCAAGGGTGGCATCCTGGCCGCCGAAGCCTTTCACCATCACCGCCGCCAGATGGCGGAACAGGGCCAGGCCTATGATCCCCGCGTACGCAACCGCATCCAGGCGGCGGAAGCCATATCGGCTGCCGACTATCTCGACTATGTCAGCCGCCGCCGCCAGATGATCGCCCGCTTTGCGGAACTCTTCGCGGGCTTCGATGCGGTGCTGCTGCCAGCGACCCTCAATACGGCCCCCGCCATCGCCGATCTGGCGGCGGATAGTGACTATTTGCGCCTCAACGCCATGAGCCTGCGCAACACCTCTGTGGGCAATTTCCTCAACGGCTGCGCCATCTCGCTACCCATGCAGGAGGAGGGGGCGGCACCCTGCGGATTGATGGCCATGGCGCCATGGGGAAATGACCGCAATCTGTTCGGCGTGGCGGCGGCGCTGGAAGCGGCCAGATCTCCATAGGGCAGTTTTTGTCCTGTTCCGTGGTTTGGTGTGGCGTTCGCAGCGTTTCCGTTTCTGTTCTTCTGACGTTCCTGGACTCGTAAACAGTAACCAAGAATTTCAGAGGGTTAAATTAAGGCTTGCGAAACGAACAAAGTTAGAACATATTAGAAACACGGACGGGGAAATACAGTCAATTGCGTCCGGTGAACCCATATGGAATAAGGAGCGGGACAGTGGCGCAATCGAATCTCAGGGTCGTCGAGAACTCTTCCATGGACAAGAACAAGGCATTGGACGCGGCTTTGAGCCAGATCGAGCGGGCCTTCGGCAAGGGCTCGATCATGAAGCTGGGGGCCAGTACGGCACTTGAGATCGAGGCAATTTCCACCGGTTCGCTGGGGCTCGATATCGCGCTTGGCATCGGCGGCTTGCCGCGCGGCCGGGTTGTTGAAATCTACGGGCCGGAATCTTCCGGCAAGACCACGCTCGCCCTGCAGGTCATTGCCGAATCCCAGAAACGCGGCGGCATCTGCGCCTTTATCGATGCCGAGCATGCCCTTGATCCGATTTATGCGCGAAAGCTCGGCGTCAAGACCGACGACCTGCTGATTTCCCAGCCCGATACCGGTGAACAGGCGCTGGAGATTGCCGATACGCTGGTGCGCTCGGGGGCCGTCGAGGTGCTGGTCATCGATTCGGTGGCGGCACTCACCCCGCGCGCCGAACTCGAAGGCGAGATGGGCGACCAGCTGCCTGGCGCCCAGGCCCGGCTGATGAGCCAGGCGCTGCGCAAGCTCACGGGTTCGATCTCCAAGACCAACTGCATGGTGATCTTCATCAACCAGATCCGCATGAAGATCGGCGTCATGTTCGGTTCGCCGGAAACCACCTCGGGCGGCAATGCCCTGAAATTCTACGCCTCGGTCCGCCTCGACATCCGGCGCATCGGCGCCATCAAGGACCGTGACGAGGTGGTGGGCAACCAGACGCGGGTGAAGGTGGTCAAGAACAAGGTGGCGCCGCCCTTCAAGCAGGTGGAATTCGACATCATGTATGGCGAGGGTATTTCCAAGGTTGGCGAATTGGTTGATCTGGGTGTCAAAGTGGG
>JBKJQD010000236.1:0-3078 GCA_046594125.1 Aestuariivirga sp. | reverse complement strand
CGGAGTACGCGTTTCACGTGATCGTTTGCTGCGAGCGTGTCCGTGGACCGCAGTCCATACATGGCCAGCGGTTCAAGGTTAGCGTTACGGATGACGAGAAGGGCACCGGCCTGGGCTCCGGTGCCAGCGAGCAATTCCTGCAGGGCGGCCTCTGCCAGTCCTTCGATATCATAGCGGCTCGACAGCACCTGCCCGAACGAGCGCATCGATGTCTCGATGTCATGACTTCGGGAGAGCGTCGCGATGAGGCTGTTGAATGCGCTAGCGGCCTCGCCGAATTCGTCGGAAGAGTCGACTGGCAGTGAACAGGTCACCGGGTCGCAGCCGCTCCAATCGTGGGAGAACACTGCCTCACCCAGGCGCGCTTCGACTGTGTTCATTCGATCCGCCATCATCCGGATACGCCGGCCGACGACGACCCTGGCCAGGCCGAAGTTCACCGCACTGACGACGAGGCCGGCTGTCAGCGTGGCGGCGAAGAACATCGGGGTCAGCACCTTGGTCGACGGCAGATCGAACAGCAAGCATAACGGCGGGAAGACCAAGCCAATAAAAATGCCGAAGCCCGTCATCCAGATGGCGAGATCGGTGAAGACTCGGGGTGTCAGGCGGCGCATAAGGCTGGCTCCATTTCATCGGCGTATTTGTAGCGAATGCGTTGCGGAGGCTTAGCTGTCCATGAACCCGGCAGATCCTTTGCTTGGCTGAATGACTTAACTCTACGCGAGGTGACGCCAAGCGACGATAGTCAGAACCGGTAGGTCTTGCCCACGGCAGACGGCACCACCGCCTCGCCGAAGACGGCCGCCAACGCACCGACTGCGCGCCAACCGGTGCAATGCGCGGCGGCGATAGCCTTCAAGTCGAAGGCACGCATTGCGTCTATTGTTTCCGGGATGACGCGTTCATTCGCACCGGACAAATGAAAGCCACCCATCACCCCGAAGAGGGGCGCCTCAGGGAAACAGGTTCGTGCATGACTCAACACGTTGACCACGCCGGCGTGCGAGCACGCCGTGAACACGAGGACTCCCTTATCCTTCACTTTCACAGCGACGAAGCGCTCGTCCATCAGCAGCTCGTCTGGCTCCCAACCAAGTCCGTCTTCAGTCCGTCGATGCTGGCCCGGCATGCCCTTCTCGAATGATGTTACGCGCGGAATCTCACCACTTACGAAGTAGAGGTTATCGAGAATCAGCTCCGCGGCTGTCGAATGCACAACTTTGGCTCCTTGTTGCTCGAGCATGAGCGGCGTCGGCACCTCCTCCATCGGGCGCATCGATCCATCCGGAGCCTTCAGCGCGCGAGTTCGGTACATCCCTGGATGCATGAACGTCGGGACAGGACTGCGCCCGCCAGCCAGGTGGATCATCTCCAGCGCGCGAAGCATCGCGCCGCAATGGTCCCAATGTCCGTGCGACAGGACGATGCCGTCGATACTGCCCATGTCGAAACCAAGACGGTCGACGTTGCGCTCGAAAACCCAGTTGTCTGGCCCAGTGTCGAACAACAGCGTTCGGGACACGCTGCCGCGCCAAACAGTGATTGCGCAGGAGAAGCCGTGGGCGCCACAGCAAAGACATCGCCCTGACGTTTTTCGCAGCCCCTTTTTGTAGAGCCGCGACAACTCATTTTCGACGTAGGCCGGTGTCGTGGAAAGGTTATCGGTAACGTTATCGACGAGAACGAGGATCTCGATCTTGTCCGCGACCAGTAGTTCTTGCATGAAGGTCCCCCCGTGATCTCTGCTCGCGGATATTACGCCCGTTTGCGGCTCGCTAACATTCGTAATCAGAACGGTGTACGAACCGCGTACATGAGAAATCAACGTGCGTGCCAAGGCATCCAAAACAAGACAAAATGGGGCTGCACGATCTAAAGTCACCAACCAGGCAACCGGAGCCACTACCCGTTCATTCAAGCCTCTCAATGGGCTTCGCACGCTAAAAATGGGCCTCGCTGAGCCTGAGGAAGCGCGGCTGAGGGAGAGTAGACATCGCCAGCTGCGGAGCATAGTCTGCGCATTGCGATCCGATTAATGACGTGAAAGATCCGTTATGCGCGAGTTGCCGATCTCATGGTTAGATTGCTACGTAAAGAGCAGAACTACGGAACGTTTGCTCGAAATGACGCGAATGGCTGTCCTGGGCTTTGTCGTCGCAATGAGTGTCGTCCCCGCTCCTGGCGACGCTGCCGATATGACGAAGGTGTTACGGGTGGTAATTCTCGGCGGCGAAACCGGGTTTGATCCGGTACGAGTGAGCGACGTCTATTCGTCTACGGTTACCGAGCAGATTTATGAACCGCTATTAACCTACGACTACCTGGCTCGGCCTGCCAAGTTAGTTCCCATGACAGCGGAGGCAATGCCGCAGATCACCGACAACGGCAAGACTTGGCTCAACTCGGCTGCCGGAAAGCTCCCAGATTCACCTGAGCGCAACAGACTCTACGATCAGATGTCTCATCAGATGGAAATTGATGCGGTCTGGCGCCCCGGCGCCCATCCTATCCGCAATTACATTATTCGTTCCGAAGTGAAGGGGTATAAGAAACACCCAGTGCTCAACTCTGAAATCATGTATGTCGATTTGGTGCGATAAAGCTGGTGACCGCCGTGCGATCAGAAGCGCCACATCCTGCGTGGTCTCGACGCCTTCAATATCCATCCTGCCGACAGAGCAACCGCCGCATACGGAGATCGACCAATGACAACGGAAAACGCCACGGTGCAGGACTTTCGCCACAACCTGATTCGATACGGCGGCGACGTCTACCCGGAAATCGTCGAGAAGGCGCAAGGCTGCTATGTCTGGGACGCCACCGGCAAGAAGATACTGGACTTCACGTCCGGCCAGATGTGCGCCACCGTAGGCCACAGCCATCCCAACATCGTGGCGGCCATCAAGAAAAGCTGCGACACCGCGCTGCATCTGTTTTCGGGAATGATTCCGCGCAGCGTCGTGCAACTGGCCGAGGCGCTGGCAAAAATCGTGCCCCGGCCGCTGCGCAAATCGCTGCTGTTGAACACCGGCAGCGAAGCCAACGACGCAGCAATCAAGATGGCCAAGTTGTATA
>JBKJQD010000145.1:0-3515 GCA_046594125.1 Aestuariivirga sp. | reverse complement strand
CATGCCGGAAATGCTCGATCCCACCTCGCGTATTACCACGCTGTGCCGCGAGCGCGGCATAGTCGTCGCCTTAATGACGGACGCGCGCTTCTCCGGCGGCTCGGTTGGCCTCGTCATTGGCCACGTGGGGCCCGAAGCAGCGCTCGGCGGACCTATTGCGTTCGTCGAGAACGGCGACGAGATTGTGGTGGATATGAACAGCAACGAAATCAACTGCACCGCGCTCGGCGATCCCGCTATCCTCAAGGCACGCAAAGCCGCGTGGGACCAAGTCGTCGCCGACAATGGCGGTTTCCACCCAAACTGCGGTGCCGCCGATACGCGTCTGCTGCACCGCGCGCGGCACATGGCCGTCCCGGCGAGGCGTGGCGCGGGTCTGCACCCAAACCGCGCCGTGTGGGTGCGCAACCCGCGCGAGGCCACCCCCTCCGGCTTCACGCCGCGCAATAAGTTCCGCCCAGGAACAGGTAAGGGGTTTTGAGGGGAGGGACTGGCCCGATACGATTGGTCGAGGTGGAAAGCCGTCGTTGCATTGCGCGCGGCGAAGACGCCCCTAAGTGTCGGCTCATCGCCCTATGCAGACACTAGAGCGGAGTGATTGCTGACGGAATCGGATTGGGGATTCCTGACGCAGTTGAAATGTGATTCAAACTGGCCACTGGGTTGGAGGCCAGCATGAATGACGAAACCTTATCCGATGGAGTTGCGTGAGCGGCCACTGGCATTGCGCGACCGAGCATAGAGCTTGGCACTATGCCGGTGTGCTGGTTTGATGGCGGTGACGATGGTGCAGGTCTGGCGAATGGCGGTGCGCGTGGACCAAGCCCTTGTGCCGATACGGATGGGCATGCGGCTCTCCCGGCGGATCGCCGGGCAGGTGATCGTGCTGGTGATGCTCGTCATGCTCATGTCGGGGGGCATGGTCGGGTTCATCATGGACATGATCGTGGCTGTGGCGCTCGGAGAGGTGAAGCCAGGCACCAAAGGCCATCAAAGCGCCGGCCATGACGATGGTGGCTGTCAGCGGTTCGCCGAGCAGCGCTGCCGCAGCGAGTGTTCCAATGAAAGGCGCGGTTCCGTAGTAGGCTCCCGCCCGCGCCGTTCCCAGGTGGCGCAGGGCAACGATGAAGAGGACCAGACTGACGCCATAACTTAGGAAACCCAGCAGCAGCGCTCCACCGAGCACTGGGAGCGCCGGCATGCTTGCGCCAAAGCCGATGGCCAAGCCGGTATTGACCGCGCCCGCCGCGAGGCCTTTCACCGCCGCGAGCACCACCGGATCGGCGGAAGAAATCTTGCGGGTGAGATTGTTGTCGATGCCCCAAGCGAGGCATGCCAACACGATGAGCGGCACGCCCCAGCCGGCGGAACCCCAAGCGCCTTGCCACGAGAGGACGAAAGCTCCGGCGACAATGGCGGCCGCTCCCGCCAGCAACCGGCGATCCACGTGTTCGAGAAACACAATCCACGCAATGCAGAGGGTGGCCACGGACTCGAGATTGAGCAGCAGCGACGCCGACGCCGCATCGCTCGACGCCAGGCCGTAGAGAAGCAGCAGGGTCCGAGAATGCCGCCGAACAGCACTGCGCCAGCGAGCCAGGGCAGATCGTTCCGGCTTACCGCAGCTTCGCCGGATGCGCCGCCGGTCACGCGGCGGATGGTGTACCAAAACGTAAGTCCGATGCCAGACCCAAGATAAAGCAGACCCGCCAGCAGCCAGGGATTGATATCGCCAACCAAAATTTTGGCCAATGGCGTCGAAACGCCAAAGAGCGCCGCCGAAGCGAGCGCAATGAGCGGCGCACTATTGCCCGTAGCGCGCATAGACACTCCTGCTACCATCGGCCGCAAACAGTATCACCTCATAGGCGTCTTTTGCGCCATCGGTTTCCATTCCCGGCGATCCTGCGGGCATGCCGGCGACGGCGAGGCCGAGGGCGGCTGGTTTTTCTGAAAGGAAGCGGATGATGTCCGCTGCGGGCACATGGCCTTCGATGATCTTGTCGCCCATATAGGCCGTGTGGCAGCCCGCGATATCAGCGGGAACGCCCGCCGCGATGCGGCGCTTGTCGAGTTCAGGGTCATCGAACATTTCGACCTTGAAGCCCGCCGCCGTCAGGCTCGCGGCCCACTTCCCGCAGCAGCCGCAGCCTGGATTGCGATAGGCTTTGAGGGCGGGAAAAGCGCTGGCCCATGCGCCGCCGCTTGCGGGCAAAGCCATGATGGCTGCACCAGCTAAAAGCAGCGCGCTGCGTCTGGTCATCAATGCGTTTGTCATGTCATTCTCCTGCGGTTGTTGAAGCTGGAATGAAGTCAGGCACTGCACTTTGCGGTTTGGTGGTCCGCTTGCCGAACCGCATCCGCGCGCCCTCGACCAGCGCGAAGATCGCCGGGATGACGATCAGCGTGAGCAGCGTCGATGACACCATGCCGCCGATCATCGGCACGGCGATGCGCTGCATGACTTCGGAACCGGTGCCGTGGCTCCACAGGATGGGCAGGAGGCCTGCCATGATGGCGGCGACCGTCATCATCTTGGGGCGCACCCTGTCAACGGCACCTTCCATGATCGCGCCGTAGAGATCGGTTTTGGTGAAATCCCGGCCCTCCTCATGGGCGCGGTGCCGCCATTCGACGAGGGCGTTTTCGAGATAGATCAGCATGACCACGCCGGTCTCCGCCGCCACACCGGCGAGTGCTATGAAGCCGACGGCGACGGCGACGGAGAGGTTGAAGCCCATCCACCACATCAGCCACAAGCCGCCCACCAGCGAAAAGGGCAGCGACAGCATGACGATGAAAGTTTCAGTCAATTTGCCGAAGTTCAGATAGAGCAGCAGGAAGATGATGAGCAGCGTCACCGGCACCACCAGGGTGAGGCGTTCCTTGGCGCGCTCCAGATATTCGAACTGGCCGCTCCACGTCACGTAGTAGCCCGGCGGGAAAGTGACGTTGTCCGCCACCGCCTTCTGCGCCCCCGCCACATAGCCGCCGATGTCGCTTTCGCGGGTATCGACAAATATGTAAGCGGCAAGTTGGGCGTTCTCGGTGCGGATGGTCGAGGGCCCGGTGGTGAGCTTGATGTCAGCCACCTCGCCGAGCGGGATCGAGACTCCGTCTTCCGTCGATACCCTGACATTGCGGGCGATGGCTTCCGGGTCGCTACGGAAGTCGCGTGGCAGGCGCAGGTTGACTGCATAGCGTTCGCGGCCCTCGATCGCCGTGGTGATCGGCTCCGCCCCAAGTGCCATGGCGATGGTGTCCTGCACCTGCGCCACCATCAGGCCATAGCGGGCGAGTTGCGCCCGGTTCGGCGTGATCTCCAGATAGTAACCGCCGATGACACGCTCCGAGAACGCGCTCGATGTGCCGGGCAGCTTTCGCAGCACCTGCTCGATCTGGCGTCCCAGGGTTTCGATCTGTTTCAAGTCAGGCCCGAAGACTTTCACGCCCACGGGTGTGCGGATACCGGTCGAGAGCATGTCGATGCGCGCCTTGATCGGCATGGTCCAGGC
>JBKJQD010000053.1:0-5767 GCA_046594125.1 Aestuariivirga sp. | reverse complement strand
GCATCAATTACGGCTCCTTTATCGTGCCGGGCCTGATTATGCTGTCGCTCTTGACCCAAAGCATCGCCAATGCCTCCTTCGGCATTTATTTCCCGCGCTTTGTCGGAACGATTTACGAGCTGCTCTCGGCCCCCGTATCCTATCTTGAAATCACCATCGCCTATGTCGGCGCCGCCGCCACCAAATCCATTGTCCTGGGTCTCGTCATTCTGGCAACCGCCGCCCTCTTCGTTCCCCTGCAAATCTTGCATCCCTTCTGGATGCTGGCGTTTCTTGTGTTGACCGCAGTGACCTTCAGCCTCTTCGGCTTCATCATCGGAATCTGGGCTGACGGCTTTGAGAAACTGCAGCTCATTCCCCTGCTGATCATCACGCCCCTTACCTTCCTGGGTGGCAGTTTCTATTCGATCAACATGCTGCCCCCCATCTGGCAGAAGATCAGCCTGTTTAATCCCGTGGTCTATCTCGTCAGCGGATTTAGATGGAGCTTCTTCGGCCAGTCCGACGTCAGCATCGGCTACAGCCTGCTGGCCATCGCCGCCTTTCTCGCCGCCTGCCTTGCTGTCATCTCCTGGATATTCAGAACCGGTTACCGCCTGAAGAACTAGGCGCAGCCGAGATCGCTGAGAAGTTTGGGCACGAGGGGTTGAAACTCTCCATGCTCGATCATGCCCGCAATGGCTTCGATATCCGTTGAAAATTCCCGGTCCTGTTCCCTGCTCACGGCCTTGGAGCGCACCAGCTTGTGCGTTTCTTCCAGCGCCTTGGAGGATTTAAGCGGCCGCCGGAAATCAATGCCCTCCGCCGAGGCCATCAGCTCGATCGCCACGATGCGCGCCAGATTGGCATTCATCGGCCCAAGCCTGCGCGCCCCGTGCGTTGCCATGGAAACATGGTCTTCCTGATTGGCCGAAGTAGGCGCTGAATCGACCGAAGCCGGATGCGACATCTGCTTGTTCTCGCTCATCAGTGCTGCCGCCGTGCATTGCGGGATCATGAAGCCGGAGTTGAGCCCCGGATTGCGGATGAGAAAGGGCGGCAGCAGCGAAATAGAGGAATCAATCAGCGCCGCGATGCGCCGCTCCGACAGCGATCCCATTTCGGCGATCGCCATGGCGATGATGTCGGCGGCGAAAGCCACCGGCTCGGCATGGAAATTGCCGCCCGACAGCACCGCGCCATCCTCGGCGAAAACCAGCGGATTGTCGGACACGGCATTGGCCTCGATGGTCAGCGTCCGCGCCGCATGCGCCAGGAGATCGAGACAGGCGCCCATGACCTGCGGCTGGCAGCGGAAGGAGTAGGGGTCCTGCACCCGGTCGTCGGCTTTCAGATGCGAGGCGCGGATTTCGCTGCCCGCCAGCATTCGCCGGTAGTGGCCCGCCGCCAGCACTTGGCCGGCATGGGGCCGGAGCGCGTGGATGCGCGGATCAAACGGCGTGTCGGAACCCATGACGGCATCGACCGACAGGGCGCCCGCCAGCATTGCCGCTGCCGCGTTACGCTCGGCCGAGATGAGGCCCGTCAGCGCCAGCGCCGTTGACACTTGTGTGCCGTTGAGGAGTGCCAGACCCTCCTTGGGGCCAAGAGCGACAGCCTTGATGCCCGCCGCCGTGAGCGCCTCGGCACCCGCAACGCGCTTGCCCTGCACCATCGCCTCGCCTTCGCCGATGAGAACCAAGCTCATATGGGCCAGCGGCGCCAAATCACCCGAGGCACCGACCGAGCCTTGTCCCGGAATGACCGGCAGCACGTCGGCGTTGATGAGCGCGGCCAAGGCCTCCATGGTTGTGATGGAAATCCCCGACGCACCCTGCGACAGGGCATTGAGCTTCATCAGGAGAATAAGCCGCACCACGCTGGTATCAAGCGGCGCACCGACGCCCGCCGAATGCGAGCGCACGATATTGATCTGCAGCCGGTTCAGGTCACCATGGGCGATGCGCGTCTTGGCCAGCTTGCCAAAGCCTGTGTTGACACCATAGATGGCGTCACCTGTCGCCAGCAGCCTTTGCACCGTCTCGGCGCTGCGGATGATCAGGCCGCGGGCCTTGGCTGTAAGCTCGACATGGATCGGCCCGGCCAGCGCGGCCCGGACGTCGGCGAGGTCAAGCGGGCGGTCCCCAATGCGGATCATGATGTTAGCCTCCTGATGGCAGCCCGGAAGTTCCGGACGATTTCCTCTTCCCGCACATGGTGGCGGTCCTGCACGACGTGGACGCCGCCGACGATCACGTCTTTGACGCAAGCGTTGCCGCCCGAGAAAATCCAGGCGTCAAGCACGTCGTCGCGGGCGCGGCCAATGAGGCCCGGATGATCATCATCGAGAACGGCGATATCGGCCCGATACCCCGGGGCCAATACACCAACCGGATGGGTCATCGATTGGGCGCCGCCTTTCAGCACTGCGTCGAACAGGGTCCGCCCCGTCGATCGGCCGGGGCCGCCGGCCAGCGCATTGCGCGTCCGGTCGCGCAGCCGTTGGGAATATTCCAGCATGCGGATGTCCTCGGCGGGCGACACCGAGATGTGGCTGTCCGAGCCGATGGCGATGGCTCCGCCATCCTTCATGTAAGCGGTTGCTGGAAAGATGCCGTCACCGAGATTGGCCTCGGTCGTCGAGCACAGCCCGGCAATGGCGCCAGATTTGGCCAACCGGGCGGTCTCGGATTCCGTCATGTGGGTGGCATGGATCGCCGTCCAGCGTGGTGACACGTCGAAGCTGTCGAGCAACAGGTCAACGGGCCGCTGGCTCGACCACGCGACACAGTCATCCACTTCCTTGGTTTGCTCGGCAATATGGATGTGGATGGGTGATGTCGAGTCGATCCCTGCAATGACTTCCTTCAGGAGTTCAGCCGTCACCGCCCGAAGAGAATGAGGTGAAATCCCTAGCCGCCGCAGGGGGTGGTTGGCGCAGACGGCGTGGAGCGTCTCGTAAATCCGCAGATAGCGCTCGGCGCCATTGACGAAGCGGCGCTGGCCGGGAACCGGGGGCTGGCCGCCAAAGCCGCCGAAGTTGTATAGGGTGGGCAGCATGGTGATGCCGATCCCCGCCTGTTCGGCAGCTGATACGCAACGCAGGCTGAGTTCGGCCTCCTCGTCATAGGGCGTGCCGTCGGGCTGGTGGTGCAGGTACTGGAATTCACCGATGACCGAGAGGCCGGACTTCAGCGTTTCCACATAGAGCTGGGCCGCCACGGCTTCGAGGTCCTCGGGGCCAAGCTTGAGGGCAAAGCCATACATCACTTCGCGCCAGGTCCAGAAACTGTCGGCTCCCGGCCCGGCCTTTTCGGCCAGGCCCAGCATGAAACGCTGGTGTGCGTGGGAGTGCACGTTGGGCACCGCCGGAATGGCAATACCACTGATCTTGCTGCCATCTTTGGAATTGGCGCTGACCTGCTCGATGACCCCATGGGCGTCGACGCTGACCGTCACGTCGTCCTGCCAGCCCTGCCCGGTGAGCGCCGACGGGAAGTGGAATTTGGTGCTTTTCATAGAGATCATTGTACTGTATAGACAACCTTATACAAGTGGTTTTGAACAATGCTCCTGACAAATCTTCATCTCGCCACCATGACCGGCGGCTACGGCCTGATCCCGGACGGCGCCATCCTGATCGAGAGCGGCAAGATCGCCTGGGCCGGCCCCCGTGCGGTGGCACCCTCCGGTCCATCGCTCGATTGCGGCGGCAGGCTGGCCACTCCCGGATTGATCGACTGCCACACCCACCTCGTCTATGGCGGCAATCGCGCTAATGAATTCGAGTTGCGCTTGACCGGTGTACCCTATGCCGACATCGCCCGGGCGGGCGGCGGCATCATGTCGACGGTCCGCGCCACCCGTGCCGCAACCGAAGCCGATCTCTTCGCATCCGGGCTGAGGCGGCTCGATACCTTGCTGGCGGAAGGCGTCACCACCATCGAAATCAAGTCCGGCTATGGGCTGGATGTCGATACTGAATTGAAGATGCTGCGTGTCGCCCGCCGGCTGGGCCAGAGTCGCCCGGTCGAGGTACGCACCACTTTTCTCGGCGCTCATGCTTTGCCTCAGGAGTTTAAGGAGAAACCTGAGGAATACCTGAATATCGTTCGTAATCAGTCACTACCGATGGCTATCTCGGCGGGTCTTGTGGATGCCGTTGATGCATTTTGTGAAGGCATTGCCTTTTCGGTTGAAGAAGTTGAATCAGTCTTTGAAGTAGCCCGAAGCTTGGGCCTGCCGGTCAAATTGCACGCCGAACAGCTCTCCAACCTCGGCGGCGCCAAAATGGCCGCCCGTTACGGCGCCCTCTCCGTAGACCACATCGAATACCTCGATGAGGAGGGAGTAGCCGCCATCGCCGCCTCCGGCACCATCGCGGTCCTGCTCCCCGGCGCCTTCTATTACCTGCGCGAAAAACAGCTTCCACCGGTGGCAGCGATTCGCCACCACAAGGTTCCAATTGCCATTGCAACCGATCTCAACCCGGGTTCGTCCCCCGTCCATTCCCTGCTTGCCACCATGAACATGGCCTGCGTTCTCTTCGGCCTGACACCGGAAGAAGCCCTGCTTGGCGTCACCGCCCATGCCGCCAATGCGCTGGGCCTCAAGGACCGCGGCCGCATCGCCGGGGGCCTCAGGGCCGACCTCGTGTTCTGGGACGTCGAGCGCCCCGGCGACCTCGCCTATCCGCTGGGCTTCAACCCGCTGGCCGCCGTCATCCGCAACGGCGAAATCGTCCGGGGCAGCCTGACATGAACGAAGCCCAGCCGCTCTATGCCAAGGTCAAGGACCACATCCTGGTCAACATCCGCTCTGGCGCCTGGGCGCCGGGCGCCCGGGTGCCGTCGGAAAATGAACTGGTCGAGAGCTTCGGCATCAGCCGCATGACCGCCAACCGGGCGCTTCGTGAACTGAACGCCGAAGGCTTTGTCGACCGGGTTCCCGGCGTCGGCACCTTTGTGCGCGAGCCACCCGCCCGCACCAGCCTTCTGGAATTGCGCAACATCGCCGAGGAAATCGAACAGCGCGGCCACCGCCATTCCTCACGCGTCACCTCCAGGAAGGAAGCGACCGCCAGCCCGGCATTGGCCGAGGAATTCGAAACCCGCGCTCTTGACCGCCTGTTCCACATCGTCATCGTCCACGAGGAAAACGGCGTACCGGTCCAGCTTGAAGACCGCTATGTGAATGCCGCCGCCGTGCCGGATTTCCTGAAGCAGGATTTCACCGTCATGACGCCCACCGCCTATCTGCTGGCGGCCATGCCCGTCGATGAACTCGAACACACCGTCGAGGCCGCATTGCCCAGCCTGGAGCAGCAACGCCTGCTCAACATCGACCCGCTGGAACCCTGCCTCGCCCTGCACCGCCGTTCGTGGAGCCGTGGCCGGGTCGTCACCGTCGCCACTCTCACCTATCCCGCCAGCCGCTACGCGCTCTACAGCCGCTACAAGACCAGCGCCAACGGTTCGATCTCGCAATAGGAGCACGCCATGAACACCCGCCGCGACAATTCCCGCGTCATCAAGGCCGCCACCGGAACCACCCTCACCGCCAAGTCCTGGCTGACCGAGGCGCCACTCCGCATGCTGATGAACAACCTTGATCCAGGTGTCGCCGAGCGCCCCGAGGAACTCGTCGTCTATGGCGGCATCGGCCGCGCGGCGCGCAATTGGGAAGCCTATGACCGCATCGTCGCCTCGCTGCGTGCACTCGAGGACGATGAAACTCTCCTCGTCCAGTCCGGCAAGCCCGTCGGCATCTTCCGCACCCACAAGGATGC
>JBKJQD010000038.1:0-15821 GCA_046594125.1 Aestuariivirga sp. | reverse complement strand
GTCGAAGCTCCGCAGTTTGGAGGTTTTTCGGAGACAGGGGCCCGCCTTTGTATGAAAGTTTGCAGCGATGATAGTTTTGAAGAGTATGGTTTACTTCCCCCTTTCTCTATGACCGGGCCAAACCGCCCCCCCCAAAATAGTCGGAGCCGGCACTGGGTGGGACAGTGCCGGCTCCTGAAGCCCGGTCTGGTGGGGGATGGGGAGGGGACGCCGACCGGGCCTATCTCGCTCCTTCGAAACTGTTTCCTACTTCTGCGTGCCGCCGGCCACGAAGCCGTTGGCGATGGTCTTCTCCTTCACCAGCGCCACCCATGCCTTGGGGTCGCGGGCCGATTGGCGCTTCAAGAAGGAATAGTCGAGATCCTTCCAGCGGCGGATTTCATTGCGCCGGTTGTCGAGCACGAAGTCGCCGTCGTCGGCCGTCACGGTGAGAACCGCATGGCCTTCGTTCTTTTCATCAAGAACCACCGTGATGAGCAGGGCCGAGGCGGGAAAGCCCAGGTTCTGCAGATACCGCTTCTTCAGCAGCAGGTAGTCCTCGCAGTCGCCTGCGTCGGTCGGGTAAGCCCAGTATTCCGGCTCCCCGTAGAGTTCCTGATCGCTGACCGGGGCGATCTTGCCATTCACGTAGGTGTTCACCTGGTAGAGCAGGTTCCACCGTTCCGGCGTCATGGCGAGTTTCACCGCCCTGGCGCCGCTTGCCGGCTTGCAGTCATCCGGGTTGCGGGCGCAGAAACCGACAAATCCCACCGGCGGCAGCGCCCTGCCATATTCCATCGCAAAGTTCTTCTTCGGAACCTGCACCGTGGCCCCGTCCTGGGTATCGAGGGCGTTGGCCGCCGCCGATCCGAGAATGAGTCCAAGAAGTGCCGCCCCCACAGCGGTCTTGATCTTCATGTGACGCCCCATCGTGTTTTCTTATTATGGCCACAATACGCCCCGAGGCTTTGCGATGGCGTTCAAATGAGCCAGCAAATACAGGGGATTCCGTTAGGCTCCGGGTAACCATGACGGCCGCGGTTCTGGCCCTTGCGACGGGGGTTGATTAATGCCGGAGCGCCTGATATTCACCGCTCCGTCTACGCGACTGGCGTGCGGCCATGGCGGAATTGGTAGACGCACTACCTTGAGGTGGTAGCGAGTAACATCGTGGAGGTTCGAGTCCTCTTGGCCGCACCAATTCTTCTGATCAAAAGCTGATGGATGAAACGGGCAGGGTGGCGGGAGAAGTCTCGCCCGTGTAGACTGATTCCGGTCGCGGGCGTGGCGGAATGGTAGACGCAACGGACTTAAAATCCGTTGTCAGTAATGGCGTGCCGGTTCGAATCCGGCCGCCCGCACCAATACCCTTGCACGGCTCACGTCCGACTAGGCCGGGAGCAGGCGGCCCCTTAAGCCCTGTGGCAGGGTCGCTGGTTGTTCCAAGCATCGCCATGATGCCCGGAGTGGTCGGTTGCCGCAAGCCGGTACTCAATAGACCGATGGGCAGGGTCCGCCACAACCGCATGTCGGCAAGTTGAGTACTACGACGGAGCGCTATCAGAAGCGGCTCGGACTTCTACTGGCATTGCCGCGAGACGCCGTAGAAGAACAATGTGACGCCGGATCGGCCACCATTCATACAGGAATATCTCAAGGGGGCGCCAGTTCGCGACCCATCCGAGAATGATGAGACTTTGTTCGCCCAGTCTCACGATGGTTGTCTGGTCTGCAAGGAGGCTAAGGTACTCCGCGCCCGCTAAGCACAGCATCAAGACGATAACACCAACAGCGAGAGACTGTCGCCCAATATTCAGCAGCTCACGAAACTCCTGTTGGGCCTGAAGCGCACGGTAGTTGAAGTAATTGTGGATGGCGTCGGGAATATGCTTCGCCGTATCCGAGGTGTCGGCGCCGCTTGGCAAAGTGACGACGAGACGTAATGGCCCCAAACCTCGTATCTCGCGCGCCCAGCCGACAATGTATCGTTCAGCCTCTTCGTCGAGATCGCGTTCATGGAACGGAGAAGGGTCGAGTGAATTAAAGAGCTGTGCCGGTGTTCTGATGTGCAGTTCGATCAGGGCGGGAGACCCAACTTTTACCATATCAGGTCTACAACGAGCAAGGCGACACATCCAAATGCCCCAATGACCGGCACAAGTATGTTCACCTCGAACGTACCTGGAGGTGGTGTGGCGGACATGTACTTGAGCCGCGCCAGCGCCAGACAAACAATGGCAAATACAAAGAGAACAATTCGCGATGTCCACTCTGCCAGAGTGATCACCGGGAAGAGCAATGACATCCCTATTATTACCGTGACGGTGAGCAATGTTGCAGTGAGTGGTGTGCGCGTTCTCTCATTTATGGTTCCAAGAAACGCGGGTAGTAGCCCTCGTGAACTTAGTCCATAGGCCAAGCGGGACACCATGATGATCTGGACAATGACGCCATTAAGTGTCGCAAAGACAGCAATCAAGCTGATGATTGCGGCGGGCAAGCCGGTGGTTCGCTGAAACAAATATGAGAGCGGCGCACGCTGAGCGGAAAGATCGTTCGGCCCAACGGTGAGGAGGGCGACGCTGACGACAAGCACGTAGATGATCGTGCTGATCGCCAGCGTCAGTAGTATCGCTATGGGTAATGTCTTGCGAGGTTCTTTCGTTTCTTCGGCAATATTGGAAATTCCTTCAAACCCGATAAATGCGAAGAACGCCAACAGGCTTGTCTGGATGATACTTATCACCACGCCGCTTGACCACTTGTCTGGCAGCAGCTCATCGACATGTGTGATGAGATTGGGGTCGGAAACAAAGCCCCCAACAATGACCGCCAAGAGGCCGCCAATTTCCAGGATCGTCAAAAGACCAGCAAAAATGACCGACTCACGGATGCCCCATGCACAAATCAGCCCCATACAGGAAACAACAACCACAAGAATCATCCATGAGGGTGCAGGTATGAGCGAATTCAGGTAGCTGACTGATCCCAAAGAGATTGTGCTCGCCGCAACGAGACCTGCCGCAATCATCAAGATGCCGACAAAGAGTCCAACTGGGCGGGAACCAAAACTCTCTTCGACATACTGTGCGGCGCCTGACGAAAACGGATAACGTCCCGATAGTTCAGCGAAACAGAGTGCGGGAAACAGCATCACGAGTGCTGCCCCAAGAAACGCAATTGGCGCCAGCATCCCAGCGCGGCCAGTAGTTTCACCTATCAGAACATAAATGCCCGCACCGATCGTGACCCCTAGCCCATAGAGGATGACTAGTGGTAAGGTCAGCGTTCGCTTCAATTGTTCGGGTCGAAACTCATCCATCGAGGCGGTCTCGTACACAGAAAGGGCAAGACTGTCATGAATCATATTCTTTCGCCCGTAGATGGCTCGGAATCTTCCCAAAGAGCTGTGGAACTCGCCGCTAAAATCGCAAGTGGCCTGCGTGCCAGACTTACGATCTTGGCCGTGCGCCAGTACATCGTTGGCCGGAAGACGGTCGCAGATGTTTGGAGCGACGTGGAAACCAGAGAAATACTCAAGAAAGCGAAAGAGAATGCCGCTGCTGTCGGTCACGTGGAGGCGGGAATAGCCGAGTGCAGGGCAAGAGATGTGGCTCATGCATTTGTGGACTACGCGGAACAGAACCATGTCGACTTGATTGTAATGGGGGCATCGGGAATGGGGGCGATCAAGGCCTTTGTAATCGGCTCAGTTTCCGCCGACGTCCTGCGCAAATCTGTCTGCCCAGTGACGATTGTCCACTGAAAGGGTGATAAATCCTTACACATTTTCTTACACAGTCATATTTTCAATCTAAAAATATATAATAATTACAATTACCTAAATACATCCGCAACAGACTTGAAATCCGTTTTCCGAAAGGAAGTGCGGGTTCGAGTTCCGCCGCTCGCACCACGCTGGCCAGCGGTATTCAAACCATCTGCCGGATGAATGGCGGCTTCAGCCACTCTTCACAAGGCGCCTGCTAAACAACTTCCATCGACCAAACTCTGGAGGCTGTCATGACTCACTATCCCGAAATCAATACCCGCGTCCTGCAGTTCATGAGTCAGCAGCCGCTTGGCACGCAATATGGCAATGGTGAATGCTGGACACTTGCCGAGGGCTCGGTCATTGCCGCGGGCGCCCAGGGGTCACGGCCGCAGACACCGCATTTCGGGGCGCGCTCCGCCTATGTCTGGGGCGACCGGGAAACCAACCTGGCCAATATCCAGCCCGGCGACATCGTGCAATTCATCAATTACCAGGCGCGCTGGGAAACGCGATTCCGCGGGCCGGGCGAGCCTGCACCTGGACGGATGGAAGGCGTGCCGCATGTTCGCCGCCAGACGCACCACACGGCCATCGTGCGGGCGGTCATCGTGCCCGGCCAGCTGCTCGAAATCTATGAGCAGAACGTGTCCGCGGTGCAGGGCATCATCACGACCAATCCGCGTTTGGTCCAGATCAACCAACTGGCCCTGGTCAACCTGACCGCGCCAACCATATCGCGCCAGAACAGTTCCGGCGATACCGAGCAGGTGACATCCACCTTCACGGTCCTGCACGCCGGCCTGCGTTTCTATCATCCGCATCCGCCGGCGGCATCGCACCCGCATCGGCACCCGCATCGGCAAGCTGCATCGCATTGAGCTTGCGCGGGCTTCATAAATCCTCTTGAGACTGTCGCGGGGATGACAGCGGAGACGGCATGAACGACGCACACGACGAAATCCGCATACGCGACGCGTGGGACGGCATCGATGCCGGTTTCACCGAACGCGTGGTTGCGGCGTTGGCGGCTTCCGGCGCCAAGCCCTTGCGGGCCCTGACCCGCGATCTCCACGCCGCCGACCTGGCCGACCTGATCGAAGCGCTCGACCAGCCGGAGCGGGTTCGCCTCATCTCGGTTCTGGGCCGAAATTTCGATGTCGAGGCGCTGGCCGAACTGGACGAGGCGGTGCGCGACGAGTTGCTGGAGGCGCTGCCCAACGACGTCATCGCCTCGGCCATCAAGAAGCTCGATACCGACGACGCGCTCTACCTGATCGAGGACCTGGGCGACGACGACCAGCGCGAGATTCTGTCCAAGGTTTCGAAGCTCGACCGCGCCGCCCTGTCACGGGCGCTCGACTATGATGAGTATACCGCCGGCCGCCTGATGCAGACGGAATTCGTCGCCGTTCCCGCCATGTGGACGGTAGGCCAAGCCATTGACCATATCCGTACCGAGAAGAACCTGCCCGACGAATTCATCGAAATCTATGCGATCGACACCGGCTTCCATCTGGTGGGCAATGTGCCGGTGGCGCGGCTGCTGCGCTCAGGCCGCGACAAGAAGATCGATGCCATCATGGAAAGCGAGCAGACGATCTTCAAGGCCAGCGACCCCCAGGACGACGTCGCTTACAAGTTCGAGAAATACAGCCTCGTCTCGGCGGCCGTGACGGATGAATCGGGCCGTCTGGTCGGCACACTGATGGCCGACGACATCGTCGAAGTCATTCAGGAAGAGGCCGAAGAGGATATCCTGCATCTGGGCGGTGTTGGAGAGGAGACGATTTCTGACAGCGTATGGGAGACGACGCGCTCGCGTTTTGCCTGGCTTTTCGTCAACCTCGCCACGGCGGTTCTGGCGTCCTGGGTAATCTCGTGGTTTGGCGCCACCATCGAACAGATGGTGGCATTGGCTGTCTTGATGCCGATTGTCGCCTCGATGGGCGGTAACGCCGGAACCCAGACCATGACCGTTGCGGTGCGGGCGCTGGCGACGCGTAACCTCAACCCGCTCAACGCCATGAAAGTCATTTTGCGCGAATGCGCCGTGGGCCTCATCAACGGCGTGGTCTTCGCCGTCATCATGGGCGCCTTCGCCTGGTGGTGGTTTCACTCCACCGGCTTGGGCGGGGTGATCGCCGCCGCCATGGTGATCAATCTGCTGGCGGCGGCGCTGGCGGGTATTCTGGTGCCCCTGACGCTCGACCATTTCGATATCGATCCGGCGATTTCTTCGGGCGTCTTCGTCACCACCGTCACCGACGTGGTGGGCTTCTTCGCGTTTCTGGGGCTGGCGGCATTGTGGCTGATGCATTGAACATCGCCAGGGCCGGCCGCAATGACCGCGACGACTGGCTCAGGCTATGGGCGGGCTGGCAGGCACACATGCGGGGCATGGTGCCGGAGGAGGCGACGGCCAGGGGGCAGGGGGGCGGGGGCGGCGCTGCTCAAGCCAGCGGGCCGCCGCACATCAGTGGATCACATGCCCGCAAGATTGCGGATAACTTCCATCGACTGGGTGATGAAGTCCTTGAACTCGGAAAGTTCCGCTGGATCGGCCTTGGCCGGTTGGAACACATTCGATGTGGGCGGTGCTGGATCATCATCGGCGAAGATCTGTTGCCATGGCTTGGCCCAGACGCGCTCGGCAAAGCGGTCATTGGATTTGCTGAAGTGTGAGGCAAGTGCCGCATGGCCGGATGGTGTGATGCCCCAGAATTTCTGGTCATTCCACTTAAGAGCGCCGGCAGCTCTAATGAACGGCCAAGTCAGGGCGGTCATTTTGTCCGGGTCGACGACCGGAATTTGGGCGGCTATGCGCCTCCTCAGACGCAAGAATGCTTCAACTGTCTTCGGGCCGGGCACCACGTTGGCCATTTCCGGTGGAACAAATCCGGCTGTGGCTTGTGGGGCCAGCCCGAGGATTTCGCAGAAATCTGACGTGATGTCCCGCTGCAGAAGCTGGCGTGTATAGGGGCGCGGCGTGTAGCGCACCGTTCTGCTTTCCAACAGGGGTGCGAAGAGATTGTTGTTATCATGACGCCCGGAGTGGACCTCGCGTTGCAGGAACTTGTCGAAAACCGGCAACGGCTTCCAGTTTTTGGCGTTCTGCGCAAATAGCGAATTGAGCAATGCGGGTTGCGGCCGGATATACGCTATGACATGGAGGTCATACCCCAGAATTTCGCAGTAGAGGCAGACATTCTTCAAGTATTGTGGATGCGACATTCTTGTGCCGAATTGCTCGGCCGAGATCAACACCCGCCCGGGGCGCCCGCGATCCGTCAATTCCTTGGCCAGGATAGCCAGCAAATCATGGTCTTCCTGACCGGGCCTGAAGGCGTTGGAAAGCGCCAGATGATTATGGGCTTTTAATTCGGTGCCAGCCTTTGGCCAATAGATTCCGATCTGGGCAAAGGCTTCCGCGTTGCCACTAAAGAATTTTTGAATCGCCGTGGAGCCGGTCTTGGGAGGGCCGGCGTGGATGAAAAGAATTCGCTTCACGGGAGGGGTGGTAGCGCGGATGAAGGCTGGCTGGCAACAGGCTCTTGATTTGGCCGCAAATACCCATTAGAAGGCGCCGTTTCCGGATCAATCCAGCAAGGAGCAGACGAGCCCCATGGCGCGCGTCACTGTTGAAGACTGCATCGACAAGGTGCCAAACCGTTTCGAACTCGTGCTGCTGGCGGGCCATCGCGCCCGCATGGTGTCACAGGGTGCCCCCATCACCGTCGACCGCGATAACGACAAGAATCCCGTCGTGGCGCTGCGCGAGATCGCCGACGAGACGATCATCACCGACGATCTGCGCGAGGAGTTCATCCACTCCATGCAGAAACACGTCGAGGTCGACGAGCCGGAGCCGACGGAAGTTCCGCTGATCCAGCAGTCGGGCGACATGGTCATGGTCAATGACTCCTCGGAATCGGGCGACCAGCCCGAGATGGAGCAGATGACCGAGGAAGAATTGCTGCGCGGCCTTGAGGGCATGCCCCCCGCCGAAAGCCCGGGAAGCCAGCGCAACGGCTACTAAGCCACAGCGATTTAACGAATTTCGGGCCGGACCCCTCGCGTCCGGCCTTTTTTATCGTAGACTGCCATCATGATACGGCAATACGAACTGGTGGAAAGGGTCATGAAGTACGACCCCGACGCGAACGAGGATCTCCTCAATCGCGCCTATGTCTATGCCATGAAAGCCCATGGCAACCAGAAGCGGGCCTCGGGCGAGGCCTATTTCAACCACCCGCTCGAAGTTGCCGCCATCTTGACCGAGATGAAGCTTGACGATGCCACCATCGCGGCCGCCCTGCTGCATGACACGGTAGAGGACACCGAGGCGACGCACCAGGAGATCGAGGAAAAGTTCGGCAAGGAGATTGCCTCCCTGGTTGACGGGCTGACCAAGATCGCCAGGCTCGATCTCGTCACCAAGGAGGCGACCCAGGCGGAGAACCTGCGCAAGCTGCTGCTCGCCATGTCCAAGGATGTCCGCGTGCTGCTGGTCAAGCTCGCCGACCGGCTGCACAACATGCGGACCCTCGAGCATGTAGAGCCCGACAAGCGGGTACGCATCGCCCAAGAGACCATGGACATCTACGCGCCGCTGGCGGGCCGCATGGGCATGCAGGCGGTGCGTGATGAGTTGGAGGATATCGCCTTCCGGGTGCTCAATCCCGATGCCAACAAGATCATCAGCGACCGGCTGTCCAAGCTCCACGCCGAAAGCGGCGACATACTGCGTGAAATCGAGAAGGAGCTGGTGCTGAAACTTGGCGAGAACGGCATCAAGGCGGAAGTCCATGGCCGCGAGAAGCGGCCCTATTCGATCTGGCGCAAGATGGAGCGCAAGCTCCTGTCGCTCGGCCAGTTGTCGGACATTTTCGGCTTCCGGGTGATGGTGGGCACGGTGGACCAGTGCTACCGGTCGCTGGGCATCGTGCATCGCACCTGGCGCGCCGTGCCGGGGCGCTTCAAGGACTATATCTCGACACCCAAGCAGAACGACTACCGCTCGCTGCATACCACGGTGATCGGCCCGCATCACATGCGCGTCGAGATGCAGATCCGCACCCGGCTGATGCACGAGATCGCCGAACGCGGCGTTGCCGCCCATGCCATCTACAAGGACGCGCCCGACGCCAAGGAGGCGCTCGACGGCTTCAAGACACCCGCCGCCGAGTCCAACGCCTATCGCTGGCTCCGGCATCTCGTCGAGATGTTGCAGGAGGGCGAGAGTCCCAAGGAATTTCTCGAACATACCAAGCTTGAGCTGTTTCACGACCAGGTTTTCTGCTTCACACCCAAGGGCCAGCTCATCGCCCTGCCGCGCGGCGCCACGCCAATCGATTTTGCCTATGCGGTCCATACCTCGGTGGGCGATAGCTGTGTCGGCTGCAAGATCAACGGCCGCCACGCGCCACTGGTGACCGAGCTGCAGAACGGCGATGAAGTGGATATCATCCGCTCCGAGGCGCAGGTGCCGCCCGCCGCATGGGAAGGTCTTGCCGTTACCGGCAAGGCTCGCGCCGCCATCCGCCGGGCGACACGGGCTGCGGCGCGCAAGCAGTTCGCAGGGCTAGGCCGCGAGATTGTCGAGAAGCTTCTGGCCAAGGTCGAGCGTGGTTTTGTGGAGAAGGAGGTGGCCGCCGCCATGCCAAGGCTCGGCCACAAGAACCTAGAGGACGCCTTGGCAGCCGTGGGCAAGGGCGAACTGGCGGGAGTCGATGTGCTGCGCGCCATGGGCCTCAGCATCAATGATCAGCAGTTGAAGGAAATGCGCCGCAAGTCCGCTCCCAAAAAGGGTGAGGCGGATGAACTCTCCATTCCGGTGCGCGGCGTATCCCGCAACACGGCATTGCGGATTTCACCCGCCACCGGTGCGGTGCCGGGTGAGCGCATCGTCGGCATCATCATGCCTGGCGAGGGTATCACCATCTATCCGATCTTCGCCAAGGCGCTGGAGCAGTTCGACAACCAGCCGGAGCGCTGGGTTGACCTCGCCTGGGACGCGGCGGCGGCGGAAAAGCGCTTTCCGGCACGGCTGTCGGTGATGATCCTCAACGAGGTGGGATCGCTCGCCGCGGTGGCCCAGGTCATCAGTGAGGGCGGCGGCAACATCGACGCCTTGCAGATGGTGGCGCGCGAAGGGGCGCGGGACTTTTTCGATCTCGACATTACGGTTGAGGTCCACGACCTGAAACACTTGAATGAAATCATGGCGGGACTGCGCAGCCGCGAGGCGGTAAGCACGGTGACGCGGGTGACGGGATAGGAACATGCTGACAAACGACGACGTCCTTGACGAATTCCGCGCGGCGGGCGCCCTGCTGGAAGGCCATTTCATCCTGTCCTCGGGGCTGCATTCCAGCCGCTACCTGCAATGCGCCCGGGTGCTGATGGATGCGGCCCGCGCCGCCAGGCTTTGCGCATCTCTCGCCGAAAAAGTGCGCCTGCTGGTCAAATCGCCCATCGACCTGGTGGCCTCGCCCGCCATGGGCGGCGTCGTGGTGGGTTATGAGATGGGGCGGCAACTGGGCGTGCCCGCGCTGTTCTTCGAGCGCGTCGACGGCAAGCTGGCGCTGCGCCGCGGTTTCACCATCCCCAAAGGCGCCCGCGTCCTGATGGTCGAAGACATCGTCACCACCGGGCTGTCGTCGCGCGAGTGCATTGCCGGGATTGCCGAGGAAGGTGCTGTGACGGTGGGTGCCGCCTGCCTCATCGACCGCTCGGGTGGCAAGGCGAATATAGGTGTGCCTCTGGCGGCGCTGACCACGCTCGACATTCCAGCCTATCCCGCCGATCAGTTACCGCCGGACCTCGCCAGACTTCCGGCCATCAAGCCGGGGAGCAGGGGGCTTAAATGATCATCGGGCTTGGCAACGACATCGTCGATATCCGGCGCATCGAGAAGACGCTGGAAACCTATGGCGAGCGCTTCATCGCCCGGATTTTCACCGAAACCGAAGTGCGGAAATCGGAAAAGCGCGCGGCGCGGGCTGCCTCTTACGCCAAGCGATTCGCTGCCAAGGAGGCCTGTTCCAAGGCACTGGGCACCGGATTCCGCGATCATGTGTTCTGGCGCGACATGGGGGTGGTGAATTTGCCCTCCGGGCGCCCCACCATGGTTCTGACCGGTGGTGCATTGGAACAGCTCGAACGCCTGACGCCGGCCGGCCATGAGGCCCGCATCCATCTGACAATAACCGATGATTTCCCATGGGCGCAGGCCATCGTGATGATCGAGGCTTTGCCTACTGTACCTTAATTGCAACAGTCCGGCGCCTTGAAGGTGCCCACGTTGCAACGCACATAGGCAGGGGCTATACGCGACGGTATCAGGCCAAGTCCCGGTTCGGGGTCTGTTTCAAGATGCACAAGAAAGACCATACAATGGCGGCAGCTCAGGATGCGCGGCGCAAGTCGGAAGATGGCTTGTGGGAAACCGTCAAAGTCATCCTCCAGGCCCTGCTGATCGCCTTCGTGGTGCGGACCTTCTTCTATCAGCCGTTCAACATCCCTTCCGCATCCATGTACCCGACGCTAAAGATTGGTGATTATCTATTTGTTTCAAAGCTTTCCTACGGATATGGAAAGTATTCCTTTAACTTCTCGGTTGGTGCCTTGGGCAAGGAAATCATCCATTGCTGCCCGGTGGATTTCGCCGGCCGCGTGATCCTGCCCGATACCCCCAAGCGTGGCGACGTGGCGGTGTTCAAGCTGCCGACCAATACCGACATCGACTACATCAAGCGGGTGATCGGCCTGCCCGGTGACCGCATCCAGATGCTGCATGGCGTTCTGTTCATCAATGGCACCGCCGTGCCGAAGCAGCGAATCGAGGACTACTCCGATCCGTCCGAGAACACGTTGGTTCAACCGGTACCGCAGTATGTCGAAACCCTGCCAAATGGCGTTACCTATCACGTCCTCGATACGGAAGAGGAGGGCGGTGCTGACAATACCGAAGTTTACCAAGTGCCCGAAGGCCACTATTTCATGATGGGCGACAATCGCGACAATTCGCAGGATTCGCGTTACCAGAATGTCGTCGGCTTTGTTCCGGTCGAGAATTATGTCGGCCGCGCCGATATCATTTTCTTCTCGATTTCGCCCGAGGCGTCCCTGTGGGAAGTCTGGCGCTGGCCTTTCGCCATCCGCTGGAGCCGCTTCTTCAACCTCATCTGATCCGCTTGGTCCGCTTCACCGCCGCGCATTATGACGAGATCGCCGAACGGATCGGCTATACGTTCAAGGACCATGCACTGTTACGCCATGCGCTGACTCACGCCAGCAGCAAGGGCAAGCGCGGCGACTATGAGCGGCTGGAGTTTCTGGGCGACCGGGTTCTGGGCATGGTCATCGCCGAGCATCTCTTCCGCCATCATCCGCAGGAGAGCGAGGGCTTTATGTCGGCGCGCCACAGCGGCCTGGTACGCGGCGAAACCTGTGCCGGGGCCGGCATCGCCATAGGTCTCGACGCCATCATCGAGATGGGCGACAGCGAACGCGCCAAGGGCCTCAACCTCAATTCCACGGTCGTCGGCGATGTGATGGAGGCGCTGATCGCGGCGATCTATCTCGATGGCGGTCTGGAAGCGGCGCGTGAATTCATACTCAGTAACTGGCAGGGCTTTCTCGCGGCACCAAAAACCGCCGAGAAGGATGCCAAGACTTTCCTGCAGGAATGGGCATTGGCGCGGGCGCTGCCCATTCCGGCCTATCGCATCATCAGCCGCGAGGGACCTGAACACGAGCCGGTCTTCGTGATCGGCGTCGAAGTCTCCGGCAAGGAGCAGGCGCAGGGGACCGGCAAGAGCAAGCGCATCGCCGAGCAGCAGGCTGCCGCCGCATTTCTCAAACATGAAAGGATCAGACCATGACCGAGCCCGCGCCAATGGAGACGCGCTGCGGCTTCTGCGCCATCATCGGGGCGCCCAATGCCGGAAAGTCGACGCTGGTCAACCAGCTGGCCGGTGCCAAGGTGGCAATCGTCAGCCACAAGGTGCAGACGACCAGGGCCAGATTGCGGGCCATCGTCATGGCGGGCAGCGCGCAGATCGTGCTGGTCGATACGCCGGGCATTTTCAAGCCGCGGCGCAAGCTCGACACGGCAATGGTCAAGAACGCCTGGGGCGGGGCTGGCGATGCCGATGCCGTGGTGCTGCTGGTTGACGGCAGGCCCGGCGTTACAGATGAAGTGAGCCGCATCATCGACGGGATCAAGGCGATCCATGCCAAGGTGATGCTGGCCATCAACAAGATCGATCTCATCAAGCGCGACGAATTGCTGGAGAAGGCCGCCGCCTTCAATGCCGCCCACGCCTTCGAACAGACCTTCATGATCAGTGCGCTGAACGGTTCCGGCACCGCCGATCTCAAGGCGGCACTCGCCGCCCGGATGCCGGAGGGGCCTTTCCTTTATCCGGAAGACCAGATCGCTGACGTGCAACTACGCTTCATGGCCTCGGAGATAACCCGCGAGAAAATTTATAACCGGTTGCATGAGGAGCTGCCGTACTCTTCCACCGTCGAGACCGAAGGCTGGGAAGAGCGCAAGGACGGGTCGGTGAAGATCGATCAGGTCATCTATGTCGAGCGCGACACCCAGAAGGCCATCGTGCTGGGCAAGGGCGGGCAGACGGTAAAAATCCTCGGCAGCCAGGCGCGTGAGGACATGGAGAAATATTTCGAGCGCCGGGTGCATCTGTTCATTTTCGTCAAGGTGCGCGAGAACTGGGCGGAAGATCCGGAACGCCTGCGCATGATGGGTCTCGAACTCTGAGGTTCACATGGAGTGGCGCGACGAAGGGGTGATCCTCGGCATCCGCCGCCATGGCGAGACCAGCGTCATTGCCGAAATACTCACCGCCTTGCATGGCCGCTGCATGGGGCTGGTGCGCGGTGGCAGGTCAAGGCAGCAGCGGCCCGTCTTGCAGCCGGGCAATCTGGTGCAGATCACCTGGCGGGCACGAATCGAGGAACACCTCGGCACCTTTGCACTTGAAGCCCTGGCGCTGAAGGCCGGTTCGATTATGGAGGAGCCGTTCCGGCTGGCCGGGCTGTCGTCCATCGTGGCGCTGGCGCAATTGCTGCCGGAACGTGAGCCGCACCGGCGCATGTATGACGCCTTGCATGTGGTGCTCGACGCCATCGAGGAGGACAACGTGTGGCCGGCCCTCATGGTGCGCTGGGAGATGGGTCTGCTGGATGAACTGGGTTTTGGCCTCGATCTCAGCAAGTGTGCTGCGACGGGCGTCACGGGTGATTTGAAATTTGTCTCGCCGAAGTCCGGGCGCTCGGTCAGTGGGCAAGCGGGCGAGCCCTACCGCGACCGCTTGCTGCGCCTTCCGGCCTTTCTGGCGGGCGGGGAGGGCGTAGCCCCATCCGATATCCTCGACGGCTTCCGCCTCACGGGATATTTCCTCGACCGCCACATCTTCGAACCACGCGGCATCGCGGCACCAGACGCGCGCGCCACAGTGATCCGCTATCTGGCGCAAAGGCCGCATTGAGATTGGGGCCACCCGGTTCTAGAAGTCGCCGGGGGTGTAATTGGAGAACTAGGATGATCGGCCAGCTGAATCACGTAGCAATCGCGGTACCTGATCTGGCGAAAGCGGCGGCGATCTACCGCTTCATGCTTGGAGCGAAAGTCTCTGAAGCGCAGGCGGAGCCGGAGCATGGCGTGACCGTGGTCTTCGTCGAACTGCCCAACACCAAGATCGAACTGCTGGAACCGCTGGGTGATACCTCGCCCCTGCGCTCCTTCCTCGAAAAAAATCCGTCGGGCGGCATTCATCACGTCTGCTACGAGGTGGACGACATCGCCAAGGCGCGCGATCACCTCAAGACACAAGGGGCGCGGGTGCTGGGTGACGGCACTCCGAAAATCGGCGCCCATGGCAAGCCCGTGCTCTTCCTGCACCCCAAGGATTTCTGCGGCACGCTGGTCGAACTGGAGCAGGCATGACACTGGTCAGCGGTATCGCCAACTACTTCATCATCTGGTGGGTGTGCCTGTTCGTGGTGCTGCCCTTCGGGGTACGCAACGCCAACGAGACTGGCGAAACGGTCGAGGCGGGCAACGAGGCCGGAGCCCCGGTGAACCCGATGCTGTGGCGCAAGGTGGCGGCAACGACGGTGCTGGCCAGTGTGGTCTTCGCGCTGGTCTATGGCCAAGTCACCTATGGCTGGATCAGCTTCGACGATCTTCCCCTCGTCAAATCAGCCACTGGCACATGAAACAGAAAAAGCAGGACATGACGTCCTGCTTTTCCCGTTCTGTGTTTCCTTTTCTGCCACATCAACCGGCGGGGCAGCTGCCTTTGCGGCGCGCCCGGAAACGTCCTCCCCAGACCTTGGGCCTCATCAGCTGCGGCACCGTGGTCTTGTTCTTATTGTGTGCAAGGCTAGCATATCTGGCATGCGAGTCACGTTAAAAACGACACATTCCAGACACAATGATTCCGGGCGGTCGATACTTCCACAGGGGCCAATCGCGCCAGAATTCCGGGCAGCGCGATCTTGTGTTCCGCAGGCTTTCCCTTAAAAGGGCGCAAACGAAAAATATGCAGGTATTTCCATGCGACTCTCCCAGTATTTCATGCCGATTCTGCGTGACGATCCCAAAGAGGCGGAAATTGTCTCCCACCGCCTGATGCTGCGCAGCGGCATGATCCGCCAGGAGGCGGCGGGAAGCTATTCGTGGTTGCCCATGGGTTTCCGGGTGCTCAAGAAGATCGAGCAGATCGTGCGTGAGGAACAGGACCGGGCCGGGGCCATCGAGGTGCTGATGCCGACCATTCAGCCAGCCGACCTGTGGCGCAAGTCGGGGCGCTATGAAGCCTATGGCAAGGAGATGCTGCGCATCAAGGACCGCGGCGACCGGGAGATGCTGTTTGGCCCCACCAACGAGGAAATGATTACCGATATTTTTCGCAGCGGCGTGCAGAGTTACAAGGATGTGCCACGCAATCTCTACCACATCCAGTGGAAATTCCGCGATGAGGTGCGGCCGCGCTTTGGCGTGATGCGGGGACGCGAATTCCTGATGAAGGATGCC
>JBKJQD010000102.1:0-5651 GCA_046594125.1 Aestuariivirga sp. | reverse complement strand
CTTCGATCCGGCGAAGGAAGGCAAGGAACACCGTGAGTTCTACGGCACCGGTGTTACTATTACCGCCGAGAATGCCCAGTCGTATTTCGACTCCAACATCAAGGCGGAGCCGCAGATCGACTGGAAGGACATCTGGGGCCGCGCCAGCGGACAGATCCAGTATAACTAAGCAAGCAGGGCGCGCGCCTGGATTGGCGCGCGCCCTATTCCGTTCAGCGCGAACGCAACCGGCAGCGGCAGCCCGTCGCGGCGCAATCAATCATGGTGACTTCCCTGACTAATTCCACTGTGCAGACGCAAACTGAACCAACGGCCAAGCCCCGCGCCCGCCGCTTCCGCGCCGCGTCATGGGCGCCAGTTTTGGTGCTTGTCTTGCTGTGCGCCATCATCACGGTCATCAATCCCAACTTCCTCACCTTCGGCAATTTTGCGCGAATCGGATTGTCGGCGATGATTCCGCTGGTCCTCGGCATCGGTGCCACCTTCATCATTCTCATGGGCTCCATCGATCTTTCGATCGAAGGGGTGCTGACGCTTTCGGCCGTCGTCCTGTCGATGCTGGTGCTCAACGGCGCCAACGCCAATGACTACGGGCTGCTCGGCGTCGTGGCGGTGCTGGCCATCGGCGCCGTCGTCGGCTTCATCAATGGCGTCATCCATGTGCGCCTCAAGGTGCCGTCGTTCATGACGACGCTTGGCACCTGGTTCATCGGCGTCGGCGTTGCCAACGCGCTGCTTGGCGGCATGGCCACACGCATTAACGACCCGATGATCCGCGGCCTCGCCATCAACCGCTTTCTGGGATTTCCCTGGGGCGTATGGCTGGCGCTTTTCTGCCTGGTGGTGGCTTTGGTCATCCAGAACTACACGCGCCTCGGCCGTTACATCTACGCGCTGGGCGGCGGCGAGGAACTCGCCGGGCTTTCCGGCATCTCGACGGCCCGCGTGCGCATCGCCGCCTTCACCATTGCGGGCGTGTTCTACGCGGTGGGAGGCATCCTCGCCGCCGCCCAGCTTGGGCTCGGCAACGCGCAGATCGGCAATGGCAGACTGTTCACCACGGTCACCGCCGTGGTGGTGGGCGGCACATCGCTTTCGGGCGGCCAGGGCAGCGTGCTGCAAACGCTGGTCGGCGTGCTGATCGTTGTGGTGCTTTCCAACGGCATGGTGCTGATGGGCGTGCCCCCCAGCGTGCAGATCGGCGTGCAGGGCCTCATGATCATCGCGGCGGTGGCGCTGTCCATCGACCGCAAGTTGATGAAGATCGTAAAATGAACGCCCCCGCCCTCTCGCTCGTCAATGTGGATAAGAGCTTTCCCGGCGTCCATGCCCTGAAGAATGTGTCGATCCACATCAACCCGGGTGAGGTCGTCGGGCTGATCGGCGAGAATGGCGCTGGCAAATCGACGCTGATGAAAATCCTCAGCGGCGTGTACCAGCCGGACTCCGGCGAAATCCTGATTGCCGGAAAGCCAACCACATTTGAAAACGCAGCCGACGCCAACCGCCAAGGCATCGGCATGGTGTTCCAGGAGCAATCCCTCCTCACCAACATGACGGTGGGCGAAAACATCTACCTCGGCAACGAGGCCCAGTTCACCCGTTACGGCATCGTCAACTGGAAAGCGCTCTACGTTGCGGCGGCGCGGCAATTGGCGAAGGTACAAGTTGATGTCGATCCCCGCGCGCGCGCCGACACGCTCAGCTTCGCCGCCCGCCAAATGGTTGAGCTTGCCAAGGCCCTCACGCTTGAGGAACACGCGGGTGGCCACCTGGTGATCCTGCTTGATGAGCCAACCTCCGTTCTTGAGAAGGCCGAGATTGAAATCCTCTTCGCGCGGGTGCGATCCCTCAAGGCGCGCGCGTCCTTCATCTTCGTCTCGCACCGGCTCGATGAGGTGCTTGAGCTCTCCGACCGCATCTATGTGATGAAGGACGGCGCGGTGGTGGCCGACCTCAACGCCGCCGACGCCGACACGACCAAGCTGCATCACCTCATGGTGGGCCGCAGCCTGCAAGCTGAATACTACCGCGAGCCCTTGCAGAAGCCTTTTCGCGACGAGGTGGTTCTGGAGGCTGACGGCCTGGGACTTGGCAGCGCCTATAGCAACGTGGATTTCAAGCTCCATGCCGGCGAGATTCTCGGCATTGCCGGCGTCATCGGTTCGGGCCGTGAAGAACTCACACGCTCGCTCGCCGGTTTCGCGCCACACGGCAGCGGCAAGCTCCGCGTCAATGGCCAGGAGGTGCGGCTTGCCAATCCCGCAGAGGCCGTTGACCTTGGCATCGGCTACATCCCGCGCGAACGCCGCGTCGAAGGCCTGGTGCTCTTCCTTTCAGTCTCCGCCAACATCACGCTGGCCGACCTCGCGAGCCTCACCCGCAACGGCCTGATCAACTCATCCGAGGAGCGCCGTCTCGCCAAAAACTGGGTCGAGCGTCTCCAGGTCAAGACGCCCGGCATCAACACGCTATGCCTCAACCTCTCGGGCGGCAACCAGCAGAAGGTGGTGCTGGCGAAATGGCTGCAAGCCAAGGCGAAAATCCTGATCCTCGACCATCCCACCCGCGGCCTCGATGTCGGCGCGAAGGAGGAGGTCTATGACCTCGTGCGCGCCATCACCTCCGATGGCCTCGCCGTCATCCTAACATCCGACACGCTGGAGGAAACCATCGGCCTCAGCCACACGCTGCTGGTGATGCGCGACGGCAGGATCACCCACCGCGCCGACGGCAGCCCCGGCCGCAAGCCCCGGCAAGTAGATCTCATTGGGCATATGGTTTAGCAATGCGGGAATTCATCAACAGGCTGGGTTCGGACGGGCTGCGCCAGTGGCTGCCGCTGGCGACGCTCATCATTCTTGTCGCCATCGTCGGCGTCATGCAGCCGGTGTTCCTGGAGCTGCCCACGCTGCTGCAGCTTGCAAGCGACACGGCGGTGCTATTCATTCTCGCGACCGGCGTCACATTTGTGATCATGCTCGGCGGCATCGACCTGTCGCTGCAATCCATGGCCTCGCTGTCGAGCGTCATCGTGGCCCTTACCGTCGCCCGTTTCGGCTACGGCTCCTTTGTGCTGGCCGTGGCGGCGGGCGCGCTGGCAGGGTTCCTCTCCGGCATCGCCCACGTCAAATTGAAGATACCGTCCTTCATCGCCACGCTCGCCACTGGCGGCGTGCTGTTCAGCACCGCGCTGGTGATATCGCATGAGCGCTCGATCACCTTGGGCGACGCCGACCGCAGCTACCAGACCTGGATCACTGGCACCGTGGCGGGCATTCCCAATGTCATCATCATCGGATTGGTTGTGCTCGCTATCGCCCACACCTTGCAGGCCCATACGCGCTTTGGCCGCTACAGCGCGGCCATCGGCGCGGGCGAGCCCGCAGCCTATGCGTCAGGCGTGAAGGTGGACCGCCAGAAAATCATTGCCTATGTGCTGTCGGCGGGCTTTGCCGCCCTGGCCGGGGTCATCCTCGCCGGCAGGCTTTCAAGCGGGTCGCCGACCCTGGCGGCTGAAATGCTGCTGCCGTCGATCGCCGCTGTCGTCGTCGGCGGCACCGCCATCACCGGTGGCGTCGGCAGCATCTGGCGCACGTTGGTGGGCGCCCTCATCATTTCCGTCGTGCGCATCGGCATGACGTTTCTGGGCGTCAACATCTTCGCGCAGAACATCGTTTTCGGCGTTGTCCTCGTGCTGGCGGTCGCAATCACCATCGACCGCACGAAAATTCCGGTGGTCAAGTAAGTCAGGAGCGCGCGACATGGATTTGGGCCTGAGGGAGAAGGTTGCGGTCATCACAGGCGGCAGCGTTGGCATCGGCCTCGCGGTCGCCAAGGGACTGGCCGCCGAGGGTGCGCACATCGCCATCGTGGCGCGCGATGGGGGCCGCCTTGAAGCGGCGCGCGCCGACATTGCCGGTGGCTCCAAGGTCCGCGTCGTCGCGGTCCCATGCGATGTCGCCACCGCCGAAGGTGTCGCCGCCGCCATTGCCGCCGTCGAGAAGGAGTTCGGCGGCGCCGACATCCTGCTCAATAACGCCGGCACCGGCAGCAATGAAACCATCGCCGACGCCCCCGACGCCAAGTGGCAATATTACTGGGACCTCCATGTGATGGCGGCGATGCGCCTTGCCCGGGGCCTGGTTCCCTTCATGCGCAAGCGTGGTGGCGGCGTCATCCTCAACAACGCCTCGATCTGCGCTGCTCAGCCCCTGTGGTACGAGCCCATCTATAATGTCACCAAGGCGGCGCTGGTGATGCTGTCGAAGACTATGGCCACGGAATTCATCAAGGATGGCATCCGCGTCAATGCCATCAATCCCGGCTTTGTGCTGACACCGGACTGGATCAAGACCGCAAAGCAGCTAACGGCGGACACGGGCGGTGACTGGCAGGGCTACATCGACGCGCTGGCGAAAGAGAACGCCCCCATCGGGCGCTTCTCGTCGCCGGAGGAGATCGCCGATTTCTTCGTGTTCCTGTGCTCGGCGCGTGCAAGCTATTCGGTGGGATCAACTTACTTTGTCGATGGCGGCATGTTGAAATCGATCTAAGCCAGATGTCCTGAGCAATTGCCCTTGCGCTCACGAGACTAAGCCTTGAACATGAAACAGCCACGCCGATATCCCTCCTCGACGGATGTCGCCCGCCTTGCGGGCGTCTCGCAATCGGCCGTGTCGCGGGTCTATTCCGAGGGCAAGAGCGTTTCGGGCGAGATGCGCACCAAGGTACTGAAGGCGGCGCGGAAACTGGGCTACAGCCCGAATTTCATTCCACGCATACTGCTCAACCACAGGTCCTATCTTGTCGCCGTGGTTATCAGCGGCACCAGCAATCCGTTTTACGCCATGGCGCTGGAGGAGTTTACCAAGGCCCTGCAGCAGATCGGCCACCAGGTGCTACTGATCCATGTCAACAGCGACCACGCGCTCGATGACGTCCTTTCCCGTTTGGCCAGCTACCGCGTCGATGCCATCGTCAGTGCACTGCCGGTTCTGTCGGAGCTGGCGGCGCAGGCGCTTGCCCGCATCAGGATTCCCACCATCACCTTCAACACGCCGGTGAAGAACCGCTGGGTCACATCGGTTTGCGCCGACAGCGCAGGCGGCGGCGCCGCGGTTGCCAAGCTGTTCGTCGCAAGGGGCGCCAAATCCTTTGGCTTCATCGCCGGCTCAGCGGGCAGCTACGCCAGCAAGGAACGCTTGCGCGGCTACCGTGCGCGGCTCCGTCAGCTGGGCTACCACAAGGTTTTCACCTGCACCGGCGACTACCGCTATGATGGCGGCTACCGGGCCATCCTCGCCCTGACGAGGCGCGGTCCTCTGCCGGAAGCGATTTTCTGTGGCAACGACCTGATGGCGCTTGGCGCTCTGGACGCACTTCGCCATGCCTTGAAACTGAGTGTACCCGAGGATGTACTCGTTGCCGGTTTCGACGATGTGCCAGAGGCATCCTGGTCATCCTACGGACTCACCACCATTGTGCAAGACTGCAAGCTGATGGTCGCCGACGCGATGGAAATCCTGCAATCGATGATGTCATCTGGGAACTCCGCCGGCGGAAGCAACTGCATTGTGCCTTGCAGGCTGATTGAAAGATCGACAACTTCAAGAGCTATCAACAATCAACTCCACTCACCGAAACCCCAT
>JBKJQD010000445.1:0-9878 GCA_046594125.1 Aestuariivirga sp. | reverse complement strand
GGCGGCGGGGCTTGACGTGTTCAAGGGCGAGCCCAACATTGATCCGCGCTACCGTGAACTCGACAACGTGTTCCTGCTGCCGCATCTCGGCAGCGCCACACCCGCCACGCGCAGTGCCATGGGCCACAAGGCCCTCGACAATCTCGAAGCCTTCTTTGGGGGCAGCCGCCCCCGCGACCTTTTGACAGGAGACTGATATGGGCAAGATCGACAATCGCCTCGCCGAACTGGGCATCGTGCTGCCGTCACCGGCCAAGCCGGTGGCCAACTATGTAGGTTGGGTACGCACCGGCAATCTGGTGTTCACCTCCGGACAGGTGACGCTGGCCGACGGCAAGCTTCAGTATATCGGCAAGGTGGGGGCCGAGATTTCCGTCGAGGACGCACAGAAGGCGGCGCGGCTCTGCGCCATCAATGTCCTGGCACAACTGCGCGAAGCCTGCGGCGGCGACCTTGACCGGGTGAAGCGCATCGTCAAGCTGGTTGGCTTCGTCAATGGTGTGCCAGCCTTCAGCGACCATCCCAAGGTTATCAACGGCGCATCCGACCTGATGGTCGACGTGTTCGGCGAGGCCGGAAAGCATGCGCGCTCGGCGGTGGGGTCCGGATCGCTGCCGCTCGGCGTGTCAGTGGAAGTGGAAGCGGTGGCCGAGATCGAATGATGCGCGAAGCAACGCTGGGCTGGCTCACCGCCCGGCCCATTGCCCATCGCGGCCTGCATGACCGCTCCCGGGGGATCGTCGAGAACACGCCAACCGCCTTTGCCGCTGCAATCGCCGGCAATTACGCCATCGAATGCGATTTGCAGATCACCAGCGATGGCGAAGCCGTGGTCTTCCATGACGAGGCCCTGGAGCGGCTTACCACCAGCAGAGGTATGGTGAAGGACCATAGCGCGGAACAAATGAAGCGTCTGACGATCCGCGATTCCTCCGACCGCGTACAGTCGCTCGCTGAACTGTTGGCGCAGGTCGAGGGACAAGTGCCGCTGGTCATCGAAATCAAATCCCTGTGGGATGGCAACGGCGCATTGACCATGCGGGCACTCGACGTTCTCAAATCCTATACCGGACCCCATTGCCTGGTGTCATTTGATCCCGATGCCGTCACCATGGTGTGCGAGGTTTCGCCGCAAACACCGCGCGGCATTGTCGCCGACCGGGGCGATGACGACTATTATGACTTCCTGCCACTGCCGCGCCGCCAGGAATTGCGGACGTTCTCGCATCTTGCAAGGACGCAGCCTGATTTCATTTCGTTCTATTGCGGTGAATTACCTTTTGCACCTATTGCCGCCTACCGGGCGGCGGGTCATCCGGTGATCAGCTGGACCATCCGCTCCCCCGCCCAGGGGGCTCAAGCGTTGCGCCATAGCGACCAGATCACCTTCGAAGGCTTCGCCGCCTGAATGCTTGAAGCCTTTGCCAGCGTCCGCGACATTGACCGGGCCACGTGGGACAGGCTGGCCAATCCGCCGGGCGGCGAATTCAATCCGCTGGTTACCCATGACTTCTACCGCTGCCTCGAAGAGGCCGCCTGCGCCACCGCGAAAAGCGGCTGGGCCGGGCGGCATCTTGTTCTGACCGACGGCACGGGAACCATAACCGGCATCGCACCCTGTTACCGCAAGAGCCATTCGCAAGGCGAATATGTCTTCGACCACGGCTGGGCCGATGCCTTCGAGCGAGCGGGTGGGCGCTATTATCCCAAGCTGCAATGTTCCGTGCCCTTCTCGCCGGTGACCGGCCCGCGCCTGTTCGCGGCGACGGCGCAAGACCGTGAGGCTCTGGCCAACGGTCTTATTGCTCTGTGTGCGGAGGAAAAGGCCTCATCCGTCCACATCACCTTCCTGCCGGGCGAGGATTGGGCGGCACTGGGCGGCGGACACTGGCTGCAACGCAACGATATCCAGTTCCACTGGCACAACCGCGGCTTTGGCAGCTTCGAGAATTTCCTCAACATCCTGTCGTCGCAGAAGCGCAAGAACATCCGCAAGGAACGCGCCTCGGTGCAGGCGGCGGGCATCACCATGCAGGCGCTTACCGGGGCTGACATCAGCGAGGCCCATTGGGATGCCTTCCATGATTTCTACATGGACACCGGCAACCGCAAATGGGGTACGCCCTATCTCAATCGCCAATTCTTCAGCCTGATTGGCGAAGCCATGTCAGAACATATCCTGCTGGTCATGGCGGTCAGGGCTGGCCGGATGATTGCCGGGGCTCTCAATTTCATTGGCTCGCAGGCACTCTATGGGCGCAACTGGGGGGCGCTGGAACATCATCCCAACCTGCATTTCGAGACCTGCTATTATCAGGCCATCGACTTTGCCATTGCCCGCGGCCTGGCCCGCGTCGAGGCCGGTGCCCAGGGGCAGCACAAGCTGGCGCGCGGCTATCTGCCGGAAAAAACCTTCAGCCTGCATTATCTGGCCCATCCCGGCCTGTCGCGGGCCGTGGCCGACTATCTCGAACGCGAGCGCCAGGGCATCGACGCCCACCGCGAGGCCCTTGCGGCCCATTCACCATTCCGGCAGGAACAGGATTTCTGAGGAGGTATCCCCATGACCTATGATCCCGCGAATATTTTTGCCAAGATCCTGCGCGGTGAAATCCCCTGTCACAGGGTTTACGAGGACGACGCCACACTGGCGTTCATGGACGTGATGCCGATGGTTGATGGCCATGTGCTGGTGATTCCCAAGTCAGCCTCGCGCAATCTGCTCGATGCCGATCCCGCCGTACTGGCCCGCACCATCGCCGTGGTGCAGAAACTGGCCCGCGCCGCCAAGGTGGCATTTGCCGCCGACGGCGTGCAAATCCGCCAGTACAATGAACCAGCCGCCGGGCAGACGGTGTTCCATCTGCATTTTCACATCCTGCCGATGCGCGAGGGTGAGGTGCTGCGGCCCCATGCCGGCCAGATGGCCGATCATGGCCTGCTGGCCAAACACGCCGAAAAACTGCGCGCCGCACTGTCCTGAAAGTTTTTGAGCAACCTATCAACATCGTGACCAAGCCCGGGCGGCGGACGCCCGCCACCGCCCGGTGTGCTGATTACTCGGCGATGATGTGCCAGACGCCGCCCTTGCCGTCGCCGGCCTTATCGCCCTTCTTCTTGTCATTGGCGAAGAAGTACAGCGGCTTGCCGTCATAGGCCCATTGCAGCTTGCCGTCCTTGCGCTCGACCATGGTCCAGTCCTTCATCATCTCGTCGCCCTTCTTGGCCATGTAGGCCGGCCACATCTTGGCGCAGTCGTCATAGCAGGCGGACTTGCCGCCGGCGTCCTTGTCGAAGGTGTAGAGCGTCATGCCGTTCTTGCCCTCAAGCATGCCCGCCGCCTGGGCAGCGGCAGCAGAAGGCAACAGGGCAACGATCACGCCCGCGGCGCGTTTCAGATTGTCAGTCATTTCAGTTACTCCAAACAGGTCACACCGCAGGGACGCAGCGCCTGTCTCAGCAATGTTACGGCTGGGCGACGGGGTTGTTCCGGGGTGACCGAAAGTTAATGGGGAAATGGTAGAATATTAGCGGGATCGAGGGACTGAGGGTGGAGATCTGGATTTAGACCAGTCCAGCCCTGACCCATTGCAGGCCGTCAGGTTCCCTGGCTTCACCCAACTAGCCACCGCGCTCGTTCATCAGCATGGCGCCAATTTCGGCTTCGGCGACTTTCTTGCCGTCGACATGGGCCTCGGCCCAGTATTTCCAAACGGGCGGGCGGCGGTTCGAGAGCTTGACGTGGAAATGCACCGTGTCACCCGGCACCACCGGCTTGCGAAAGCGGCACTTGTCGATCGACATGAAGAACACCAGTTTGCCGGCGTGATCATCGCCAAGGAAATCCAGAACAACCGCCCCACAGGTCTGGGCCATGGCTTCCACCAGCAACACGCCGGGCATTACCGGATGGCCGGGAAAATGGCCCTGGAAAAAGGGTTCGTTGATGCTGACGTTCTTGATGCCGGTGCCGCTCTGCTCACCGTCGAGATCGACCATCTTGTCGATCAGAAGGAAGGGATAGCGGTGCGGCAGCAGCTTCATGATGCGGGCAATGTCCGCGGATTTGAGTGTGCGTGGTGCTGCGTCTTCGGACATGCCGGTGAACCCCAAAGAAATGGACGGCCCGCGGAGCCGTCCATGTCATCCTAACCCTTGCCGGGTTTTCGTCTAGAACCTCGTGCCGATGGAGAAGCGGAACCACTCGGTCTTGTCGTATTTGGCTTTCATCAGCGGATAGGCCGCCTCGAAGCGCAGCGGACCGAAGGGTGACTGCCAGATCAGGCCGGCACCGATTGAGGCGCGGAAATTCATCGTGTCAAAGACCTGGCAACCCTTGTCACCTAAGTTAATCAAGCAATTTTTGTCCGCGCCTACTCCATCGCCAATCGGACCGTCCGAATACGAAGTCTTCTCCGGCGCGCCGAACACCGTACCGAAGTCCGAGAACACGGCACCCTCTATGCCCCATTCCTCGGGCAGGCCCAGGGGGAAGTTCACCTCGACCGTGCCGATGGCATAGGTGGTGCCGCCGATGGCGTCAGTCGAGCCGTCGTTGCCAACCTGGCGCGGCCCCACGCCCGACATCAGGAAGCCGCGGAAGCTGTCGGCGCCCTTGAAGAAGCGGTCCTGCAGCGGAACATTGTCGCTGTTCAGGGACTGGATATGACCGGCATTGGCCTCGATCTTCAGAACGACGGCGTCTTCATAAAGCGGTGCAAAGTACCAGCTATGGGCTTCGAGGCTGCCATAATAGATATCCCCGCCCAACCCCGCGACTTCGCCGACCAGCTGACCACGGAAACCGTTGGTCGGGCGCACCGGGCTGTCGAGATTGTCCCATGTGTAGCCGGCATCAACATAGGACTTCAGCGTGCTGCCTTCGGTGGCGATGACAGCGGGCGAGGCGTGCGCGTCATCAATGCCGCTGATCTGGCGCCAGGTGAGACCATACTTGAAACTCAACGAAGAATATTCGTCAAGCCGGAAGCCGGCGCGCAAGGCGCCGCCGATCTGCTTGCTTTGATAGGACGACGTCGAATTGTTGTCGGTCTTGGTGGCGAACAAATCAACACCGGCGGCAATCGGCAGGCCCAGGAAATAGGGATTGGTGAAGCCGAAATCGACGCTCTGGCGCTTGAAGCTCAAGCTGGTGTTGATCTTGACGTCGTAACCCTTGCCGAGAAAGTTGCGTTCCTGGAGGGCTACCGAGCCCACCACATATTCGGTGGTCGAATAGCCGATGGAGAAGTTGATCGAGCCCGTCGACTTTTCGGTGAGATCGACAATCAGCACGACCTTGTCGGGTGCCGAGCCTGGCTCCTCGCGGAAATCGATCTTGTCGAAGTAGTCGAGTGCGGTCAGGCGGCGGCGGGCACGGTCAACCAGCACACGATTGAAGGCGTCGCCTTCGAACAGGCGCAGCTCGCGGCGGATCACCTGGTCTTCGGTGCGCAGATTGCCGACGATATCGATGCGCTCGATATAGGTGCGTGGCCCCTCGACGATATTGTAGACGACGTTGAGCGTGCCCTGGCCTTCATTGCGGTTGATTTCAGGATTGACCTTGGCAAAGACGAAGCCTTGGCGGGCCGCTTCCAGCGTGAGGTTCTCAACCGATTTATCGACCTTGCTGGCATCATAGGAATCACCGACACCAGTCTTCACGCCGCTCTTGAGCGAATCGGCATCAAGCTGAACCTCGCCGACGTTGACGGCCACGTCCGCCACGGTGTAGCGCGGGCCTTCCTCGAGCGTATAGGTGATGTTGAAATGATCGCCGTCGGGGGTCAGCAGGGCATCGGCCGAAATCACCTGGATGTCGGCGAAGCCGTTCTTCAGGTAGTAGCGGCGCAGCAGTTCCTTGTCATATTCCAGGCGGTCCTGGTCGTAGGTGTCGTTGCGCTGGAAGAACTTCCACCAGCTGTGTTCCTGGGTGCCGACGACGCCGCGCAGATCGCTGTCGTCGAAGCTGGTGTTGCCGACGAAGTCGATGCTCTGGACGGTGGTCTCGCCGCCCTCGTTGATCTCGAAGACGAGGTCGACGCGGTTCTGCGGCAGGCGGATGATCTTGGGCGATACCTTGACGGAGTAATAGCCGCTGCGGCGGTAGAGGGCGATGACCCGGTTGACATCGCTCACCACGCGGGCGCGGGTGAACATCATGCGTTCGCGCAGTTCCACTTCCTTGCCCAGCGCATCGTCCTTGATTTCGCTGTTGCCCTCGAAGTTGACCTGATTGATCATCGGATTTTCTTCGACACGCACCACAAGCTGCGAACCGCGGCGGAATACCTGCACGTCGGCGAACAGCCCGGTCTGGAACAGGGCCTTCACCGACTCATCGATCTTGCCAGGATCGAAGAGATCGCCACGCGCCACCTGGAGATAGGCGAGGATGGTATCAGCCTCGACGCGCTGGTTGCCTTCAATCACCACGTTGGAAACCGACTGCGCGGCAGCCGGCGATGACCAGTCCTTTGGCGCAACCACAGGCAGAATCATCGCCATGGCGAAGGCAAGAACCCCAAGCAATACAAACCGATACTTCATCAATAGGCCATTCTTCCGTTCGCGCGCCGTCCCCGTGGAATCCCTGTCACCGTGGGCCGTTTTATCTGCTTTACCCTTGATTGCAAATGAAACCTTGCCGCTCTGGCTCAGCCCCCAAATGCCATCGTCACCAGCCGTGTCACATCGTTCCACGTACCCACCAGCATCAGCATGATGACCAGCGAGAAACCGATGCGGAAGCCCCACTCCTGGGCATTGGGCCCAAGGGGTTTGCCGCGCAGTGCCTCGATGGCGTAGTAGACCAGGTGTCCACCATCCAGCATAGGAATCGGAAAAAGGTTAATGAGTCCTATGCTGACCGACAAAAAGGCGAGAAAATTGATAAATTGGAAGGCGCCGCCGGCCGCCGCGTCGCCGGCCCCCTTGGCAATGGAAATGGCGCCGCCCAGCTGATCGGCCTTTTCATTACCGGTTACCAGTTTGCCGAGATACTTGAAGGTGGTGGCCACGATGAACCAGCAGCGGTCCGCGCCTTTTGAAATGGACTCTATCGGTCCATAGGTTTCCAACCGCCGGACGGAATTCGGGTCGGGCCTGATGCCAAGCAGGCCAATGCGCATCTTGCCGCCGAAGCCATCGGCCTCTTCCTTGAGCGTTGGCGTCGCCCGGAGTATAAGCTGTGAACCACCCCGGTCAACAACCACGGCGAGCAGTTCGCCCGGCCGGTTGAACACCGCCTCCTGGAGGCCGGAGAAACTCTCGATGGCCTTGCCGTCGATTGAGACGATCAGGTCATCCTTCAGGAATCCCGCCTGCTCAGCGGCACTGCCGGGCAACACCTCGAACACTTTTGGTTCGATGACCGGTATGCCTACCAGGCTGAAGGCCGCCGCAAAGATGGCGACGGCGAGAATGAAATTGGCGACGGGCCCCGCCACCACCACGGCGGCGCGCTGCCACACGGGTTTGCCGTGGAAGTTGCCCGGTTCGCGCTTTGCACTCTCCGTTGCGCCGCTATCGGGCAAGCTGGCAGCATTGGCATCGCCTTGGAATTTCACATAGCCGCCAAGCGGTATCCAGCACAGTTTCCAGCGTGTGCCATGGCGGTCGTACCAGCCGGTGATCTCGCGGCCAAAGCCGACGGAGAAGGCTTCGATCTTCACGCCACACCAGCGGGCCACGATGAAATGCCCGAGCTCATGGACGAAAACGATGATCAGCAACGCGGCGATGAACGGCGGCATATAGAAAATCAGCGTGGTAATCGGCAGATGCAGGAAATTCAGCACGTCCATGGCTACTCCGTTGTCAATCCGGATGGCGTGGAACCCGCGTCCCGTTTCACCACCGCGTTCCCCTGCTTCGCAAGGTCCGTGCCAGAGGCACGAGCTTTTTACCGATTATTAACCACATGACCGGGCAGATGCGACAATATTTAGGCAAATCATGGTTACCAGAGCAGGAGACCGGCCCCTGTGGCTTCCATGCCACTGCGCAGCAGCCCGATGATCGCCGCCACCACGGCCACCGCCACCAGGCCATCGACCCTGTCGATGATGCCGCCGTGTCCCGGAATGAGCTGCCCTGAGTCTTTCACGCCGTAACGGCGCTTCATGGCCGATTTGAAGAGGTCGCCAGCCTGCTCGACAATGGCCAGGCTGCCGGCGAGAACTACCAGCGTCAGCGGCCCAGGCATGGCGGTTGTCACAGCGAAGATGGCCGATGCCGCGGCACTCCCGGCGATGGCGCCGCCAAGGCCAGCCCAGGTCTTCTTGGGGCTCAACAGCGGCGCCAGCTTGGGGCCGCCGATGATGCGGCCGGCAAAATAGGCCAGGGTATCAGCCGACCAGACGATGATCATCACCCAGACAATGGCCTGCATGCCATGGGCGGGATCGTTGCGCAGCAGCACCAGGGCGACAGCGGGAAGGCTGACATAGGGCACGCCAAGATAGCGCCACCTGGCTCCGCCCGGCTCACTGGCATAGGCCAGAACACCCGACATCAGCCAGAGCACGGCGATGGCAATGAAAGTTCCCGCCATGCCGTTTTCCAGCGGCAGCAGCGCTCCGCACATGGCGCCCGCCGCATGCAACGCGAACTGCGGGGAATTGCCACGATGGCAGATCACCGTCCATTCATGGGCCATGAGAACGCCAAGCAGCGCCACGAACAGGTTGAACCAGATGCCGCCCACCCAGACATCGGCGATGACGGCGGGAATGAGAACCGCAGCCGAGAGTGCCCGCACGCCCAGGTCACCCCATTTGGCCGCTGGCGCTGCCGGGACTTCGGCCATCAGGCGGTCTGCACCTTGAGACCGCCGTAGCGGCGGTCGCGCATCTGGAATTCGGCGATGCAGCGCTCGAGGATTTCGCGGCTGAAATCGGGCCAGTACTCCGGGACAAAAACGAATTCGGTGTAGGCGCACTGCCACAGCAGATAGTTCGACAGGCGCTGCTCGCCGCCACTGCGGATCAACAGGTCGGGATCGGGCATGGCGGCGGTGTCGAGGTGGTTGCCAATGACTGCATGGTTGATATCAGCGGGGTCGATCTTGCCTTCCGCCACCTTGATGGCGATGGCGCGTGCCGCCCGGGTGATCTCCTGGCGGCTGCCATAGTTGAAGGCGATGACCAGCTTCAGCGCGGAGTTCTCGCGAGTGAGGGATTCGGCTTCATCGATGAGCGACAGCAGTCCGGGCTCCAGGCCATCGCGCTCACCGATGACGATGATGCGGACGTTGGCGCGGTGCAATTCGGCAACATCGGTGCGGATGAAGCGCTTGAGGAGTTCCAGCAGGAAGCGCACTTCGGCTGCCGGCCTCGACCAGTTTTCCGAGCTGAAGGAATAGAGCGTCAGATATTCGATGCCGATTTCGCCAGCCGCCCGCACCGTGCGGCGCAGCGCCTCGACGCCCTGGCGGTGGCCGGACGCGCGGGGCTGGCCGCGTGCCGTGGCCCAGCGGCCATTGCCATCCATGATGATGGCAATGTGGCGGGGAATGCAATTGGTGGCGGGAGGCGCCGGCATGGCGTGGGCCTGTTCCTCAGACCTGCATGATCTCGGCTTCCTTGTGCTTCAAGGCCGCGTCGACTTCCTTGATGGTATCGTCGGTCATCTTCTGGACTTCATCGGTTTTCTTCTTGTGCTCGTCCTCGCTGATGAGATGATCCTTCTCCAGCGCCTTGAGGTGGTCCATGCCGTCACGGCGCACGTTGCGCACCGCGACGCGGGCCTTCTCGGTATATTGATGGGCAACCTTTACCAGTTCCTTGCGGCGGTCCTGTGTCAGGTCGGGCATGCGCAGGCGGATGACCTGGCCCTCGGTATTGGGGTTAAGGCCGAGGCTGGAGGCGCGGATG
>JBKJQD010000438.1:0-8964 GCA_046594125.1 Aestuariivirga sp. | reverse complement strand
TTGCGTTATGCCCTGAAATCGGCGCGGTTTTGGCCGCGTTGGCGGGCCTGCCCGGCTGCCTTCTGGCGCGCATGAGCGGCAGCGGGGCCACCTGTTTCGGGCTGTTCGACGACGCCGCGACCGCTGCCGAGGCTTGCGCCAGGTTGGACCGGGAGGGCTGGTGGACATGGGGGGGGGCTGGGTGATTTGCCCGGCGGCGATATTGGTTTAGAACCCGCCCGCGTGGGGCGTCGCCAAGCGGTAAGGCAGCGGATTTTGATTCCGCCATGCGGAGGTTCGATCCCTCCCGCCCCAGCCAATTATTCATGGGAATACAGCGAGCATTCCTAACATCAGAAATAGCACCGACATTTCCGTAACTTGGTGGCAGAGACGAACGTGCGTGAGTTGCCGCCGCCACCAGAACGTGGGAGCCTCGCTTAAAACGGCGAGCGACTTCTATTGATCCTCAACCGACGTTCGCATCGGATGCAATGATGTTTGGACCGTCAGGCGAACAGCAGGGCGCGCTGCTCATCCCATGATACCGGCAAGGGGCATGCCTGCTTCAGGCGCTCGGGCGTGAGTTCGAGGTGCTGGATGCCGGATAAGATCATCTCGACGACATCGGGCGCGAGGAATGCCAGCGAGATTCTGCGGCTGACATCGGCGGCGTTGCAAGCCGAGCGCCTGGCGAGATCGGTGATGCCGCTGGCGCGGCCAGCGGCAATATCCGCAAACCACCGGCCCGCCTGAACGATCTCCCGGATGAGGCGTTTGTCGATATTCGCACGGGCTTCAGTGTCACTGCCAATAACCAACCGCACTTCCTTGCCGCAACGCAGGAACTGACCTCTGATGACGAGATCAAAGTTTTGCGCGGCAGGCGCAAGCTGTGGCGGGTCATGATCAGTCGGAACAAGATGATGGTGGAGCACTACAATATCGATCGACACCTTGATCACCTTCTTGCCGACCTCGACGCGCCTGATGATTTTGTTCAGGATTCCGGATCTGCGCGTGGATTGCTGTTCGACTTTGATTGCAAGCACAGCGGCGGCATCAGTCAGCTTGCCAAATCCGGATACATCGGCATGAAGGTCGAATGTGGACGACAGCCATTGCCGGTCCCGCAACTTCGCAGCAATCGAGTGGGTGACGATTCTTTCCAGATCAGGGGCCGGAATACGAAAGCCTTGCGGGTTGGCCTTTACGTCTCGGATCATCGGGGCGGAGAATTAGTAATGATTACCGCGGCACAGGCATCCCGCTGCGCATCGAGCGAGTTATAGGCCTGATCCAGTCCTTCCTCGGTGGATTTGCGGGTGTAAATTGCGCAGCGGCGCGTCTTCGCACGGTCAGCCAATCGCCCCGCTCCCGGCCATATCGAAGCTGGCGGACGATTTGAAGCCGAAGAACCGAGGACCTGACTGATGGGTGCCGGTGATCTGGCGAGCGATCATCGTCAAGCTCCTGTAGGTCTTGCCGCCATAGGCAAACTGCCCATCCTCCAAAGCCAGTACTTCATGGACCTTGCCTTGCCATTCCCGGATGAGTTTCGTGCCAGCTCTCGGCGCGGGAACAAGATTTGAAGCGTCCGAGAGGCTTCTGGTTCCCGAGACCGTCTTCATTGTCGAAAGCTGGAGGAGTGCCCGGCGGCTCAAGCCGCCCGACACCTCTTCCTGCATTTTGTAACCGACGGCCAGTCGCAGCAGTTCCCGGCTCATCGATGCCGGAGCCTCGGGGCCAAAGTAGTGCTGCCACACCTCGCGCAGGTCCAGGAGATCAAGGTTCTCAAGTTCTTGGAGCTTCACGGCCAGCGCGCTCATCGCCCGGTACCGGCATTGCTGACACTATAGCGCCGCTTGCCATCGACAATTTGGGTTGTCACCTCAAGTCCGTGCTTCTTCTTGAGGGTGCCAGACATGAATCCCCGGATACTGTGTTCCTGCCAATCCGCGGCGGCAGCAAGTTCTTTCACGGTCGCACCGTTATCCCGGCTCAGGAGGTGCATGATGACTGCTGACTTCGTGCCGGGCCGGGCGGCTTTCGCGGCAGTTTTTGGCGCCGACACGAATTTGGTCTTCTTCAATGGTTTGGATGATGCTGGCTTCTTCGTTGACTTCGGCATGGTGGTTTCCGGTGTTCGGGAGTCCACAATTGGTTCTCCCACCACCCAAAGCCCGCGATTCGCGGGCTGCTATCATTCCAGCGGCTGGTTGTGGCCTGGCCGCATTTCTCCCGCCCAACCCCAATGCGTCCTTTGCGAGCGAAGTCCAGTCACCAACCGAAAATTCCATCAGCAGGCGAAGATTTCCAGCCTTCAGGCTCATAACCTGAAGGCCGTCAGTTCAAATCTGGCTCCCGCAATCAAAAGTCTCCATACATACCAATGGCTTAAATCAACCCCCCGGACCGCGTGTCCGAGGTGTTCGATTTTCAACTCGCCAACAACTCGCCAAAATGGGTGTTCCAGCGACAGGGCGTGCTGGCCGCCCACTCGCCGCACCCGAAGACAAGAAGTAGTTCGCTGTGGCATGCAGACAAATGGGCGAATCCCCTATCCCTTCGAGAAAAGCAACCAGACGTTCGCGCAATTGGGACGAACTCCTTATTCCGCACTCCCAGATTGTGAGCACGTCCCAGCCAAGAGCGCGAACGCGTTCACGACTTGCGATATCTCTGTCGTGATTGTGCGCAATCTTCAGTAATCAATATTCTTGCTTACTTTGCGGCGGGCGGCCCGGCCGGCAATCGTGCCCGTGCCAAAAACAACCATGCAAGAAAATCGCCCTTTTCTAGCTTGGAAACACGTTATCAAGTGAGCCCGGTAGCTTTCTGACATGAAGTCGGCAGCTATAGCTTGCGGCACGCTACTGAGCTTCAGTGAATGGGCAACGGTGTTTGGCGACGCCAAGATGACCACAGCATTGCTCGATCGCCTCACCCATCGCCGCCACATCCTCGAAACAGGCAACGACAGCTTCCGCTTCAAGGCCAGTGCCGTTGCCGCAAAAGCGAAGAAGGAGACGAAAATGGATTGACCGCACGCGACCCCAAGAACATAACTATCAGGCGGGTCACTTCTCGATGAAAAACCCGGGTCAGTTCTCGGTAAAAATCAACAGTTGGACCTCATTCGTCCGGATTTGGTGGACCCCAATCCACAGTTTGCGGTCGCGTTGGGTGAATCGCTGTCTTCACTTCCGGAACAAATCACAAATGTGTCATCAGGGATTTCGGCAGCTCCAGGTTACGGCATTGGCCTGTTCTACAAGAGTTAATGTGCTTGACAATTGTGGTGTGAGTAATGCCGTTGGGTGCGCCAGCAACTGTGGGAAAAATATGTTATAGTTGGCTTGAAATGTGTGGGTTTGAGGTTAAGAGGCACCGGCTTTGACGAAGCGACCTATTCTTGGCGATCTTGTGGCCGCTCATGCCATTAGTGGAGAAGGAACGCAGGACTGGATAAATGGCCACAAGAGGAACAATCGATATCATGATTTTTTTGATCGATGGATTTCCGGTTGCTCCTATTTCAGCGGAGCATCATTATCCGGCGATCATCGTCAAGATGCATCAACCAATTCCATGAGCTTTGACCACGGCCCGTTGCCCGAAGCTTTTCTCACGGCGATGGCAGCGACTTTCGTTTGGCCGATGAGCTCTGCAAGCCGATGCCGCAACATTGCCAAAGTCATGGCACCTTCGGGTCCGGAGCGGGGTCAATGACGCAGATGCAGAACAGCGCAGCCGCAAAACCACCAACGACGTCGGCTGGAAAATGCACCCCGAGAAATATGCGTGACGCGCCGATCAGCAGAACAATTATTGCGGTGAAGCTCCACACCATGGCCCTGGTGAATGGATTGGTCTGACCACGGTTGATGATCATCGCCAAGGTTACATACAACGAGCAGGCAAACAATGCATGGCCGCTGGGGAAACTGGAACTCGCGGGCATGGTTCCGGGAAATACTTCAACGGGACGGACCCGGTGCACCAGCCATTTGAGGATATTTTCGACAATGACGGCTGATAGCATCACGAAGGCAAGCCGCCGGGCCGCTTCCCGCCTGCCACGGATGGCCAAGACCGAGACGCAAAAGATGGTCAGGCCTGCGATAACAAGGCCGGAACCAAGGAATGAGACCGCCCGCCAGAAGGCAAATGCGCCGGCCGGATCGAGGGACAAGAGTTGCGAGCGGAGGATGGCATCAAGGTCCTCTGTGTGCCCCCCCGCAACCAGGCTGACGAGGAGTGTGACGAAAAGCGCCAACCCGATGGTGGTGGCCGCACGGCGCCTCTGCATTGTATTATCCCGCGTCCTTAGCTACGCCGTCAGGCACGATCACGCGCAGCGCTTTGGGCAGAATGCGGTAGGTCAGCGGCGTTTGAAGACGGAATATCTCGCCGTCCGCCGCAACAGTAAGTTGACGATGCCTGCTTGACACCACCAGCTTCGAGACATCAAAGGCGATAACATCGGAGGCCTTCTCGCGCCCCCTCAGAATGGAAATGGCGCTCGCCAGCAGTGCGAGCCGCGTCGACGACATCGACAGCATTACCCACAGGTGTCCTTGATCAATACTGCGGCGGGTTCCAACATCCGGCCACGCGGTATCATAGGTGTTGTTGCCGATGAAGAGCAGCGGCGTCACGCGCTTTAGCGCGGGTCCTTCCGAGGGCTGCAATTCCAGGTGCAGGCGCCGCAATTGCATGAACATGCTGAGTGACGCCCAGGCAAGGGCTGGCCATTTCCCAATGCCGGACTTGCGCAGTGCTTCGCGTCTGTCGACAACGGCAGGATAGAGACCGAGGCTGGAATTGTTGATGAAAATCCGGCTGTTTACTTCGCCTACATCAGCCAGCTTGGTCAGGCCCGCGAGAATGCAGTTGACGGCAGCCTCCGCCACTACCGGAATTCCCATATCCTTGGCGAAGTGATTAAGCGTTCCCATCGGAATGACGCCGAGGCTTTTGGGACTTCCCACCAGGGCGCTGGCTAGTGCACTCACCGTTCCGTCTCCTCCCGCGGCAATCACGGTGTCGCAATCGTCCTGCGCGGCCTGCGTGACGAGATCAGTTATGGTGCGTCCATCCCCGGTCTCCATGATCTGAGGAATTATTCCATGCCGGGCGAATGCTGCCTCGATGATGGCCGCCGCAGATTGGCCAGCCGTGCCCGAACGCCCATTTACGACACAGATGAACTTGCGCTGCCGCCCCGGCGAGGACTGCTCTCGGGTCATGGCAACTCAGCCGCCCGGCGGAAGCGGGGCACGGGTGGCAAAGGACACGGCAAAGCGCGTGCCGTTGTCGATTCTGTAAGAATATTCGCCGCCCAATTGCTGACCGAATGCCTTGATCAGGCGCGTCCCCATACCGCCCGCCATGCCATCCGGCGTGTATCCGCTGCCATTGTCCTGGATGACAAGCTCGGCACGGCCATCGCCGGTGTTCTTCAATCCGACCTCGATCCGGGCGCCGCCATGATCTTTGAAAGCATGTTTCACGGCGTTGGCGATCACCTCAGTGGCAATCAGTCCGAGGGGCAGCGCGGTGTCGCGGTTGATCAGCATCGGCTCAAAATTGTTGGCGATGGTCAAGCTGCCGCCATAGCTGCGCTTGGCATTCTCGCACACCGTTTCGAGATAACTCGCGGCATCGAGTTCGTCGAACTGGTCAAACTTATAGGACTGCTCGTGCACCGCGCTCATGGCGGCGATGCGGGCACTCATGTCCTGCTTGGCCTCCACCGGAAGCGGCTGCATCTGGACCAGCGACGAGACCGCCTGCAAGTTGTTCTTCACCCGGTGATGAATTTCGCGCAGCAGCAGCGTATTGTGTTCAGCGCTGGCGCCAAGCTTCTCGCGCAGCGTTTCGTCGCGTTTCAGCAAGCGGAATATCCACAATGTCAGAATGGAGAAAAACAGGGAAAGAGCGGCAAGCACCGAGCCGGCTACTGCCGCATGCAGCCAAAAAGCCCGCATGGCGAAAATCTGCGAGACCGACGCGAGAACCACGAGCGGCGCATTGGGTATACGCCGGTATCCGACTTTTCTTCTCTCGTTGTCGACCGGCGACTCGGCGTCGTATGTCCCGGCTGGGCCTTTTGTCAGATAGTCCGTGAACAGCACATAGTTGCTCAAGTCGACGGATTTGTCAGGCGATGGGTAGCGGGCCACAAGCCAGCCGTCGTCACGAACGACGCCTACTGTTGACTTGGGCCCCAAGTCGAGGGATGACCAGAACGTCACCATGATGTCAGCGGGGACGGCGAGAACGGCATAACCTGCCACCGCACCGTCGCGGATGACCTGGCGTCCGATCAAAAAAGACTGCACAGGACCATCTGCCTTGTCGGAGAGCCTGGATACATAGGGCCATGCGTCGCCCGGCAGCGCGCGCATCTCGTCGATAGGGGCGGGCGTGATAGCCGCCGTGGCAAGGCCGGTCGAGAACACCAATTTGCCGCTGGCATCGAGAAGCGAAAAGGTTACGGCACCGGGCAAAGAGTGCAACAGGGTCTTGATGTCGTCCTGGCGGGCTGCGGGCGAGGTGAACATGGTAGCGCCCTCGATGCGATCAATCGCATCCAGTGTCAGCAGGCTTGTGCGAACCAGCCATTCCACATGGGTGGCGGCCACCTGCGCACCGTTCGATGCCTTCTTGTCAATCGCCTCGCGGGTATTTTCGTAGCTGAGATAAACGATATAGAGGAGAGCCGCGAAAACCATGAACAGGATAATTGCAATCACGCTCAGCACCGCGCGCGGCGTCGAGACCTTACCGTCGTTTGCGGTGGTAACACCGTGGTCCGTCATCTGCTGGCCCAAAATCAAGTTCAAACTCTTTAGAAGCGACGTCTAGTCAGGTCAAGCAAAACGCCATGCGGCAGAAGCAGAGATTGGTGCCACGTGAAACCACGCCACGCCGTCGTATGCCGAAATCCAGCGCCGCCATCCGGGCGACGGCGGAACCATTGATGCCGCCCAGCGTTGTGCGTCCCGATGACACGGCGAAAACAGATTCGAGAATGACCGAAACGAACTGGCAACAGAAATTGTTCACTGGACTATCGGCGGCAGCGGCGGTGGCTGCCGCAACCATTGCGCTGTTGCCCGGCCCGGCCGTTGACCCGGCGGCCACATCCAAACCCACTGACTGGTCATTGCTGTCGAAACAGTGGTGGGCAATTCTCCGGCAGACCGGCAACGAGTTCATGACAGACAGGGTGCTGGCCGTGGCGGCCGGCGTAACTTTCTACAGTCTGCTGGCCCGCTTTCCGGCTGTCTCCGTCTTGGTTTCAGTCTATGGGCTGTTTACCGTGAAATCCCAGATCGGGGCGCAAATCGGCTCCCTGACGGCTTTTCTGCCGGCGGAGATATTGCCGATGGTCACCGATCAAGCCGCCCGGGTTGTGGCCCAAGGCGATACCCGTAATTTTTTGGCGCTCTTGGCGGGTCTGCTGATCGCCATATGGAGTTCGAATTCCGGAGTGAAGTCAATCATCGAAGCCTTGAATGTTGCCTATGGCGTGGCCGAGGCCCGTTCGTTCATCCGCCTCAATTTCATTTCGCTTCTTTTCACGGCCGGCGCCATCGCGGGGCTGCTGCTGTTGATGGCGGCCATCGCCGTTGTTCCAGCACTGCTTGCCCGCTTCATGATCCCGCCTTCGCTGGCATCCCTGCTTTGGATCGGACGCTGGCCCGTCATTTTCCTCGGCATGCTCTTCGCCTTCGCCATACTCTACCGTTTCGGGCCATCGCTCCCGCAAGCCCGATGGCGTTGGGTTACACCAGGCAGTTTGCTCGCCAGCAGCGGTCTGCTGGTCTTTTCAATGCTGTTTTCCTGGTATGCGGCGAGCTTCGGCCACTACAATCAAACTTACGGAACGGTGGGCGCGGCGATCTCGTTCATGACCTGGGCCTGGCTATCGTCGGCAATCGTGTTGGCCGGTGCTGAACTCAATGCTGAGCTTGACCGCCGCCTTGGTCTCACTCCGCTCAAGGGACTGTTTGGATTCTGGCGATGATGCGCCAGAGCGAGGCCGGCATGGAGCCGGCCTCGCTCCTCATCAAGGTTTGTTGAGTGTGTCAATGGCGATGGCATTCAGCTTGTTGTTGGCCGCCTTCTCCATGTCGAGGATTTCCGAAAGCAGCGTATGGGCCTCGCTGTTGCCGAGTGCCTTTGCCCATTCGCGCAAGGTTCCATAGCGGGCGATTTCATAGTGTTCGATCGCCTGGCAGGCGGCGGCAAGGGCAGCATGCTTGGCCACCGGGCCTTCGGATTCCTCCAGGATGCTTGCGGTCTCCTTGAGCAGGCCCTCGATGGCGTCGCACTTCTGTCCTTCGGCTTTTTTGCCAATGGTGGCGAACACCTTGTCGAGAATCTTGATCTGTTGCTTGGTTTCGCCGAGGTGATGTTCAAGCGCCGATTTGAAATCGGCCTTGCTGACCTCCTTGATTACGCCGGGCAATGCCTTCACGATGGCATTTTCGGCATAGTAGACATCTTTCAACGTGTGTTCAAAAGCATCGGCCAGAGTTTTCATGATCCATGTTTCCCATTGCAGAACAGAAAGCGTCAGCGGCGTGACTACCGGTGGCGCTCTATCCGGTTGATCGGCGATGCCTCAATGCGTGGCGCGGCCTGTGGTTCCCGCCACCGGCTTCCGGCCTTGTTCTATTTGTTCAATGGAAACAACTCCCGCAGTGCCGCAATGAGATCGCCGATGACGAACGGCTTGGAAATGACTTTCGCTCCATCCAGAATGGGCGGCAGTAACAAAGCATCTCCGTAGCCTGTCAGAAAGATTATCCGTGCACCGCCCGCGGCCATTTCTTCGGCAACTTTGAGGCTTGTGCCGCCGTGAATCTTGTAGTCGAGAATGGCCAGCCGCGGCATCGTGGCGGCAGATATCTGGCTGGCCCGGAGCAAAGTTGTGGCGATCCGGATATTGCTCAGACCGATGCCGCGGAG
>JBKJQD010000341.1:0-4926 GCA_046594125.1 Aestuariivirga sp. | reverse complement strand
TAATTCACAATGTCCTTCTTCAGCGAGCGGATGCGGTTGGCGAGCGACACGACGTTGGCGACGGCGCCGGGTCTGTCGTCGTTGCTGACAGCGGGTGCCGGGCTGATTTCGGCCAAGCGCTTTGACCATTCCGCATCGAGCCTTTCCAGTTCCTTCTGGAGATCGGCGGTTTCGCGCGCCGCTTCGGTGAGTTTCTCGATCATCAGCGGATCGGGGTCAGAGGCCAATGCCACATCAAGCGGCTGCTGATTCCCCGACATGGAGCGCGACAGGCTGGTGAGTTCGTCGATGCGCCGCTTCAGACGGTCTTGGGAAGTCGTGGCCTCAGGTGTCCAGTCGATGACCTCGGGCGGCTTCCCGGACAGAAGATTGGACTGAAGCTCGATCTGGCTGGCCCGCAGGCTGGCGATTTCGGCGTCGCGGGTGCCGATTTCAGTGCGCAAGGCCAGAACGTCCGACGCGCCGGAGGCGGCTTCCACCTCAAGTGTGGAAATCCGCTCCCTGAGGCTGGCGGTTTCGCTGGACGCCGCGGCCAGACTTGCATCCTTGGCCGAGATTTCCGCGGAGAGCATTTCAAGCCGGTTGCGATGGCGGGTCACTTCCGCCATATGCTCGGCCATTTGCAGCTTGATCGACTCCAGCCGCGAGCCCATGCGCTGGGACAGCATGGCATATTCGGCGCGCAGCCGGTCACGCTCGGTCTGCAGGCCGACCAGCGTTGAGGGAACCTGCTTCTGCATCCGCCTGGCACCCAGCCGCAAACCCAGCGACCAGACGAAACGCCCGATGAACAGCGCCAAGAGGGCGGCCAGTGAAAATCCAAGTACGACCAGCAATGTTGTCTCAGTTTGAGACATGTGTCCTCCGGCGTTTACGCATTACTAACCAATTGTGGACCGTGATGCAAAAAATCCACCAGGCGGCTGGTCACCCGCCCATCACTGGGCGCGCACGAAGGTGTTGGTCTTGCACAGCACGCTGGCAACGCAGCCCTTGACCTTCATCTCGCTGCCCTTGAGTTTTACGGAGGCGCTGTAGGTGTTGCCGTCGTCGGGGTTGTAGATGGCGCCCTTCCAGGTGCCGTCGCCATCGGGCTTCATGCCGATGAGAATCTGGAGGCCGATCAGGGGCCGCTTGCGCAGGGACGTATCGGGGTTTTCACGGTCAACCTTGGGCTTGCCGTCGATCTTGCTGATCGGCTCCCTGAGGCCAATGATTTTGGCACAAAGATTGCCACCGCAGCCGTTGACCCGGACCGTCACCTTGCCGTTGGACATCGACCAGATGCCGCCCGGTTCGGCGGAAGCGGAGACCGCTGAGGTGGCCAGCGTGGCCGCCACCAGAGACGTGGCCGCCCATGAAATGATGCGAAGAACTGTCATGTGGGTTCCTTTCTGGGGGCCAGAAAGGCGATAACCGTGGCGAAAGCATGACCCCTTTGGGGAATAACGGGCAGGTTTAGAAAGGGTTCCAGCGCGGTTTGCCGGAATATTTCAGATAGCCGACATTGGCGCCAAGCCTGGCACCGACACCGGTGCGGATGGGGGCCAGAATAACGTCGTCATGGCGCTGGAAATTCACGCCCAGCCCGCCGATGAAATAGGCCGACCCCTCGACGCCGCCGAAGCGCTCGTGGAGATCGGAAGGATCATTGGAATTATAGACCAGAACCAGGCTGCGCGAGCCGTTGGCGCCGAAGTCGAAGCCCACCGAGGGGCCTTGCCAGTAAATCTTTTCGGTGGTGCCGTTCTTGTAATAGATCGTGCCCTGACCATAGCGCAGGCCGCCGACGAAGGCGCCGGAGCCCTCCTCGCCGACGATATAGGCGGTGGGCTCGCCCTGGCTCTGGAAGACATATTCGATGGCCTTGGCGAGGCCGCGCGAGGCCTTGCCGAAAAACTGGTGGCCCGCCGTCATGATTTCCTCGGTGGAATAGGTCTCGGCCGAGGTCGTCCGGCTGGCCTTGGAGATCGTACCCGTGGTCTGGGCCAAAGCCGGGACCGTCAGAGCCAGAGCCGCCGCCAGGGCCAATGGCGCCAGGAACATCTTCTTCATGTTGTCACCTCATCTCGTCTGTCATGCGCTCAATGGCGCGCTGATGTGGCGGCGCCGTGGCCGCTCTCCGTCCTTGCGGCAAGGCTAACAGGGCAGACTTACGGGATGGTTAACAGTTCCTCAAATGCGGCAACGCCTCAGGCGCTCACGATGAAGCCGGGATTGTCGTAGCCGCGCTGGCGCTTGCCATAGAGCAGGGGCTGGCCATCGGTGGTCAGAACTTTGCCGCCGGCTGCTGCCACGACGGCGTGGCCCGCCGCCGTGTCCCATTCCATGGTGCGCCCGAAACGCGGGTAAAGATCGGCCTCGCCCGAGGCCACCAGACAGAATTTCAGCGAGGACCCAGCCGAACACAGGGACTTGACCTTGACGCCCTTCAGATAATCGTCAGTGGCGGCATCGCGGTGCGAGCGGCTGGCCACCACCGTGGCGCCTTCGGCGGGGCAGGCGCGGACCGCAATCGGCGACCAGGCAATGCTGTCGCCTGCGTCGAGGGTGCCCTGGGCGGCGCCCAGACCTGCTTCGCCCCAGAAGATACGGCGCAGCGCTGGGGCATAGACCACGCCCGCCACCGGGAGCCCTGCGGCAATGCGGGCGATATTCACGGTGAACTCGCCGTTGCGCGAGATGAATTCCTTGGTGCCGTCCAGCGGGTCAACGAGGTAAAACTGGCTGGCGGTCTCGGGGATTCTGCCCGCCGACGCGGCTTCCTCGGAAATCACCGGTGTCAACGGGTCGAGGCGGGCGAGACCGGCGAGAATCACCTTTTCCGCAGCTTCGTCGGCTTCGGTCACCGGGGTCAGATCTTCCTTCGCCTTGGCCGAAAAATCGGTGGCGTAAATTGCCATGATCTCCTGGCCCGCGGTGATGGCGAGGGTAATCAGCTCCTGCATCCGCGGGGAGGGGAGAATGGGCATCGGCGTAGCCTCCAGAAATCAGAGGGGGCCTCTATGGGCGAGGCGGAGTCTGCCGTCAATGCGGAAAAACCCCCGGCATTTTGCTAGAAGGGAGTGCAGCGAATCACATCAGCAGGATTGCCATGACCGATGCCCGATTGTCCGACCTCGACCTCGCAGCTCTGCTGTGCAGCCGCGTGTGCCATGATGTCATTTCGCCAGTGGGCGCCATTGCCAACGGGCTCGAACTCTATGACGATCCCGAAATGGATGACGCCACACGGCAGACAGCGCTCGACATGGTGCGGTCCTCGGCGCGGACGGCTTCGGCGAAACTGAAGTTCTGCCGTATCGCCTTTGGCGCGGCAGGTTCAGCTGGCGCCTCGATCGACATGAGCGAAGCGGGCGAGACGGCCAAGGGCTTCGTCGCCGCCGAAAAGGTCAAGCTCGACTGGCAGGCGCCGCGCGAGAATCGCCCCAAGCAGCAGGTGAAGCTGGCGCTGAACATGCTGCTGATCGCCATGGCCTGCGTGCCGCGCGGCGGCCTTGTCACGATCAGTGTTGACGGTGACGTGTTCACGGCAAGGGCGCAAGGTGACCGCGCCAAGGTGCCCGAGGCGCTGGCCCAGGTCATCGAGGGCACCACGGATCTCAGCGTCCTCGATGCCCGGCTGGTGCAGCCCTACTATGCCAAGCTCCTGGCGCAATCGGCGGGGCTCACACTGACCATGGCGATGGACGGCGAGGACGTGGTGGTGAAGGCCGCGGCGGCCCTCCAGCCCACGTAAATCAGGTGAGCTTGCGCCAGGCGCCCGCCGCCAGTTCGTGATTGAATTTGGCGATGTCCCAGTTCTCGGCCAGGGCTTTCAGCATCATCGCCTGCTGGCTGGCTGGCGCCAGACCGCCAAGCGGCGGGTCGCGGTCGAGATTGGTGGGGAAGGCATAGCCTTCGGCACAAGCCGCCACCACGTTGGCAATCTGTCCGGCATCGAGACGGCCATCGGCCTTCATGCGCTTCAACATTGGAAAGAGCGCCAGGCTCATGCGGGTGCGGTCCACGGTTTCCATGGCTCGTCCGTAGGCTGACGAAATCTGCAGCAAATTGGCCATGCGCCGCACATCCCTGGTGCGGTTGGTGCCCGCCGCATGGAAGAGTGCCGGATTGAAGAAGGCGGCATCGCCCTTGGCGAGCGGCAATTGCACATAGTTGGAATTAAAGAATTCCTTGAACTCGGGTCTGCGCCAGGCGAAGTATCCGGGAACGAAGGTCTGCGAATAGGGAAGATAGAGGGTCGGTCCGGTTTCGACCGGCATGTCGACGTGGGCGACGGCGCCTTGCAAAGTAAGCACCGGTGACAGTTGATGGGCATGCACCGGGAAGCGCTCGATCTCCTTCGCGGTCTGGAACCCCATGTGGTAGTCGCGGTGCACCGACTGGGCTTCGCCGCCGGGATTGACGATGTTGAGTTGCGCGGTGATCTGATACCCGGTGCCGAGCCAGGCCTCGCAAACCATGGCGATCATGTCGTTGGCGTAGTAACCAGCAAAAACATCAGGCGCACGCAGCGCCAGTTTCTCGACGGTGTTCCAGGCGCGGTCATTGGCGCCCGGCTTGGCGAAGTGATCGCCCGCGGCGGTGCCTTGGGCATGTTGATCGGCGATGATGTCGAAGAACACCTTGCTGGCGGCATCGACGATGGCGGTGCTGGTGAAGGCGCCCTTGAGCACGACGATGCCCGGCCCCGACAGCATGACTTCGGCCCATTCGGCCATCACCGACTTGCGGCCATCCGGATCGCTCGCCGTCTTGCGCAACACAGCGCAATCGTAGAGCGGCACGTTGCTGACGATATCCGCCGCATGGGGATAGTCCGCCGCATCGGTGGTGCGGCTGATCAGCTTCTTGAAATCTTCGAGATCGCAGGACCGCGCATTGAGCCAGACGCGGTTTGAGCGCTGGACTTTCAGATTATCG
>JBKJQD010000329.1:0-6409 GCA_046594125.1 Aestuariivirga sp. | reverse complement strand
GCATGGATAGTCGCGGCGTCCGGCGTCGTTGCACATCTGGTGCTGTTCCGGCGCATCAATGCCGTTAAGCCGGTAATCGCCACCAGCTTTGCGCAGCGAATCGCCATCGATGGCGGCAAAGCTGCCGGTCTCGGAGCGCAGCAATCCACTCTGGCGCAGTGCCAGCAGCACCATTGCGAGAAACACCAGAAACACCAGCCCGTCCGACAGGCTGCGCAACAAGGGCCGCGTCCTGCCGGTCACGGCCTGGGCTGCTCCCAGCGCGCCGCCGCCTCATCGTCACTGTTCTTGGCCTCGACCCAGGCAGCACCCCCCGGGCCTTCCTCGAGTTTCCAGAACGGCGCCCTGGTTTTCAGCCAGTCGATGAGGAAATAACAGGCCGCGAACGCCGCTTCGCGATGTGCCGAGGCGGTGATCACCAGCACGATGTCCTCGCCAGGTTCCAGGCGGCCATAACGGTGAATGATGAGCGAGGCATCGAGCGGCCAGCGCCGGAGGGCTTCGGCTTCGATGTCTTCGAGCGCCCGCTCGGTCATGCCGGGATAATGTTCCAGCGTCATCGCCGCCACATCGCTGCCGCCCGAGACATCGCGCACCGTGCCGACGAATACCACGGTTCCGCCGATGTTAGTGCTGGCCGATTTCAGGCCGTGCAATTCAGCACCGGTGTCGAACGGCTGTTCTTGGACTCTGATCATCGCGTCATGGCCCTCAATGCGGCAAATCCCTGCTCCGGCCTGGTGAGAATATCGGGTACGTCGGGATAGAGCCTGGGCGCATCCCACGGGCCGCTCACGGCAATGGCCACCGGCAGGCCCGCCGCGTCGATGCCGGATTTGAGACGCGGGTCCATGCGCAGGTCGACGGCATGGCGCAGCAGGTCGATGTCGCCCGTCCCGATCATCGCCAGTTCCGCACTGTCGAGGTTGAAGCTCTTGATCGTGGCGATGCCGTCGGCCAGCGTCAGTTTGGCTGAAAGTGTATCAAAGTCCGTCCGCGCCGCTGGCCCCGAGGGCCAGCCATCAAGGATGCGCTGGCTCACCACGCCGATGCTGTCACTGATGGCAAGACCCGCCAGAGCCCCGCCGCTGAGCGCCATTTCCGCCGAACCGCGCAGCGTGCCGATGATCTCCTGCTGGCTCCGGCCGCTGCCCGACAGGCTTGCCATCACATTACCTTGGCCGGACAGAAAGCTGACGCCGGTCAGCGCCGGGAACAGCTTGGCCGCGTCAACACCTTCACCACGAAAACCCAGCGCGAAGCCCGGCGGCAGTGCCGTGGCGTCCGCTGCGAGGCTGAGCTTCGCCCGGCCACCTGCCACGGCGTCCATGTCGATGGCGGCATCAAGCCTCCCGCCGGTGATGCTGGCACTGAGGCGGGCGGGACCGGCGACAAGTCCGCCATAGGTCAGGCTCTGGACGGCGAGGCTGACATCGGCGTCGAAGGATTTCAACGCGGCAAAATTCAGCGATGCCGTTCCCCATGCACCGGGCGTAGCGCCGCTTGCCGGAATGAATGCGGCGAGATCAGCGCTCGCCGCCTGTAACTGGGCCTGCAGTTTCGGCACGTCGTTGCGAAAATCCAGCACCGCGTTACCCTTGGCCGCGAGGCTGTCGAGCCTTACCTCGGCCTGATGGACGGCAATGGCGCGGCCCGCCACTTCAAGCGAACCTGACACGGCGATGGCGCCGAATTCGGGCACGTCGAGGCTGATGCCGGCCCACTTCGCCGCCGCCAGCCCATTGCCACTGGTCAACGCAACGGTGCCGTCGAGACTGAGCACCTTGGCGGTCGCCAGCCTGCCGTTGAAAGTGAGCGACAGGTCGGGCGCTTCGACCGTGATATCTGCCGGCGTTCCGTCCTGATCGAGGCGCTGCAGTGCCTTCAGATAGGCTTCGAGGCGGGCGAGACGGCCATTGACATTGGCCGCACCGCTCAGCGTCACTTCGCCTGTCGCGGAGATTTCGGCCACGAGGTTGGCATCGGCGATGCTGAAGCCCTGGCTGTTGCGGGCATCGAAATAGCGCAGCGAGCCCTTGTTGATTTCCACGGCCAGCGCGCCAGCCAGTTTCATGTCCCAACTCGCCTCGCCGCGATCATTGACGACAAATGCCAGGGCTGGCTCATCGAGAATGATGCGCGAGACATCGAGGCTGTGGCCAAAGACCTGGGCGAAGGACAGCGGAACGCGCAGCGCCTTGGCGGTGAGCAGAGGATTGTCGGTATCAGCGGGATTGGCCAGCGTCACGCCATCAAGCCGGATGGCAAGCTGCGGTGAAAATTCCAGATGGGCACCGCCCGAAACTTCCAGATCGCGCCCCAGCCCCAAGGCCGCGCGCTGTTGCACGGCAGCGATGGCCCAGCCCGGTGACAGCAGCAGCCAGATCAATGCGGCAATCACCAGCACCGCCGCTGCAATACCCGTCAGCACATATTTAAGCCGCATCGAAAACTCCAGAAAGGCCGCCGCTTGTCGGCGGGACTTGCGGCCCTTTCGTGACCTCATTCCAACGGCCCCTTAGATTGACCCATGGCCGACAATTCCCTCGTCCCGTCCTCCTCCGCGAAAGCGGAGGAACCCCCTTTACCCGGCACCATGGACCCTCCGCTTGCGCGGAGGGTGACGGATCAGGGGGCAGCGATGCACTTGAGTCAGGAACCCAAGCCGCTGGTATCTGCACCGGAAGAAACCGGCGGTGGCTGACAGTAACTTAACCAGCGAGCACGCGCGTGGTGGGAAAGGTGATCTCAACCAGCGTACCTTTGCGCGGCTCGCTGGTGATCCGGAAGCCGGCGCGATTGGCTTCGGCCAGCGCCTTGGTCAAGGGCAGGCCCAGTCCGGTGCCCTGCACTTCGCGGCCTTCGGTGGCCACCCGGCGGAATGGCACGATGGCGTCACGGAGTTGATCCGCCGTCATGCCGATGCCGGTGTCCTTGACCCGAAATGTCAACTCGCCCGCCTCGTTGATCTGGGCCGAAACGATGACCTGACCGCCGGGATCGGTGAACTTGATGGCATTGGACAACAGGTTAAGCGCGATCTGCCGCATCGAGCGCAAATCGGCGACCACGCTGGGCAGGCCGGCGGGCCAGGCCTTGCGCAGCACCACGCGCGCCGCCGCCGCCTGTTCCTGCAACATCTTGATCGCATGGTCGGCGACGTCGCCGAGATTGACCGAGGTGAAGTTCAGTTCGAGCTTGCCCGCCTCAACCTTCGACAGGTCGAGCAGGTCGTTGATGAGCGACAGGAGATGGCTGCCGCTGGCATAGATGTCGTTGACATAGCCGCGATACTTCTCGTTTTCGATTTCGCCGAAGCGCGCCAGGCGCATGACTTCCGAAAAACCCATGATGGCGTTGAGCGGGGTACGCAGTTCATGGCTGATGCGGGCGAGAAAATCCGATTTCTGGCGGCTGGTCGCCTCGGCCTTTTCCTTGGCCTGGCGCAGTTCTTGCTCGGTCTTCTTCCACTGGGTGATATCGCGCACCACGGCACAGAAGGCGGCCTGGGATTTCAGCGCCTGCAAGCGCCCGATGGTGAGGAACAGCGGCACCGTGCCGCCCTGCTTCACCACCGCCGTCACCTCGCGCCCGTCGTTGAACACGCTGGCCAACCCCGGACCCTGAAGTGCGGCCAGATAATCGCGCAGCACCTTGCGGCTGTCGGCGGTCAGCAGTTCGGCGAAGGGCTTGCCCGCCACCTCGGCGATGCGATAGCCGAAAATCGCCTCGGCACCGGCACTGAAGGTGTGGATGTTGGACTTGGCATCGAGCGTGATGATGCCATCGGTGGCGGTGTCGAGGATGGCGCGCAACTCGTCGTCGGCTTCGGCGGCGGGCTGGCGGGTGGGCAGCGTGATGATTTCAGCGCTGGGTTGAATGACGGGTGACGGCTGCACCGGGGCCACCGGCTCGGAGCGGCGGGCGGGCATGGCCGGTGTTTGCAGCGCCGCAGCCGGGACGCTGACCTTTTCTTGTGCCTGGCGCAGGATGAACTGCCGCGCCGGGCCGCCATGCCATGGCACGACATCGAGTTGCACGGCAGCGGCGATCGAGCGGCCGCCATCCAAACCGATGTCGGTCGAGGGCAGGGACTGGCCAAGCTGCCCGAAACGGTCGCAGAGATGGGCGTCGTTGATGATCTGGTCAGGCGACGTGAAGCCGAGGAAGCTGGCGGCTGCCGGGTTGGCATAGATCAGTTGACCGTTCTGGGCGATGAGGATCGGCTCGGCGCGCTTGTCGAGGGGAATGCGCAGCACCGCCGGAATATGCGGCAGGCGGCGGCGCACTGGTGCTGGCGCTTCGGGCTTGGCCTCTGGCGTGGCTGCCGCCTCGGCCTCGCGGCGCGGCACATGGCGCACATCGGCCTTGAGCTGGTTGCCCAGTTTCTCGAAGGCATCGGCATCGGAGGCTGACAGCTTCTGCTGCGGATCGGCAGCCGACGCATCGGGAGTGGCGGGTTCCGCCCGTTCCAGCTTCCGTTCCAGTGCCCGGCGTTCAGTCACGTCGTCGAGCAGCACCATGGCGAAGGCCTGGGCCTCGCCGCGCGGCGGCAAGCGGCGCAGGGTTATCCGCACGTCGCGCGCCCCGATGCGCACCGCCATGTTGCGCACCACGCTGACGGTTCCAGCCGACCCGGTTCGCACCAGCAGGTCGTCGGCCACGGCGTCATCGCCAAGCAGCCGCCCCAGTGTGGCGCGCTGGCCAGCCCCCAGCAGGAGCAGGCCTGCGGCATTCAGATGCCGGATGGCGCCGTCGCGGCCGATCAGCACGGCGGCATCGGGCAGCAGGTCAAAGGCTGACAGGATATCGGCATCGCCCTCGGCCTTCTGGCTCTCGGGGCTGGCGGCGGCCACCGTCAGGATGCCCGGCCGTCCATCACTCAGGGCATGGACAATGCAGCGGCAAGGCAGGGGCACGGCGGCCCCGGAGGAAGGAAAATGCAACAGGACCGATTGCACCTGGCCGCGCGCCAGAGAACGCGACAGGGCCATGACGCGCTCGACACCGGGCTCGTTGTAATCGAAGGGCCGGTCGATCAGGTCGAACAGCGACGTGCCGCCGAAATAGGCAATCCCGGCCCGGTTCGACCACACGATACGAGCCCGCGCCCCGTCCCACAGCCAGGCGGCTTCGGGTACGTCGCGCAAGTCCTCCAGTGTTGGCGTCTGGGCCTCGGCCACTCCGTTTCGCTCCCGGCAATTCGCCTCCGAAACGATTTCCGGCGGGCGCAATTGTCATCCGCCTGCAAATTAGACGAATTTTCAACACTTCGTCCATCTTTCGTTAACCCGTTGTTTACCAGATATCTATGGTGCGCTGCATTATAAATGTTGCAATGCACAATGGACCGCGCTATATGGTGTGCAAGCGATGGAGGCGGGAGCTTCCACCCATCAGGAGATAGAAATGTCCAGCAAGAAGGCGAAATTTCACATGAACACCACCAGCAATACCAGCACCAGCGAAGTTCAGAACGACGTTACCGCCATGGCCCAGAAGACCGTCGATCAGGCCCAGGCCGCTTTCGAGAAGGCCGGCGAGATTGCCCACGGCAACGTCCAGCTCTTCGACGCCGCCGCCAACGCCACCAAAAACCGCTTCAACGATATCCAGTTGAAGGCCATCGAATTCACCCAGGCCAACATCAACGCCAGCTTCGCCTTCACCCGCAAGCTGTTCGCCGTGAAGGAACCGGCCGGCTTCTTCAGCCTGCAGCAGGATTTCGCCCGCGAACAGGCCGAGGCTCTGCAGCGCCAGGCCAGCGAACTGAACCAGCTCACCATGGCCCTTGCCAAGGAAGCCGTGAAGCCGGTCCAGGAAACAATGGTGAAGTCCTTCACAGACTTCTCCAAGCCGGTTGCGGCATAAGTATCAAACCCACATCCCGGGGATATCTCCTCCCGTCCCCCCGATGACTTAAGAAGACCCGCATCTCTTGCGGGTCTTTTTTTGCTGGCTTGAAATCTCCGGCACTTCCGACTAGGAAGCGGGCAGGATGCAGCTGTAGCTCAGTTGGTTAGAGCACTAGATTGTGGATCTAGGGGTCCCCCGTTCGAGCCGGGGCAGCTGTACCACTTCCCAGACCCCCGGCCTTCTCGATGAAGGCGATGACTTGCGCCAGTCCCTTTTGCCGCAACATATCGGTGAACACATAGGGTCTGCCGCCGCGCGCTTTTTTCGTGTCGCTTTCCATGACATCGAGATCGGCCATCACATGCGGTGCGAGATCGGTCTTGTTGATGATCAGGAGATCGGATCGGGTGATGGCGGGGCCGCCCTTGCGCGGAATTTTTTCGCCCTGGCAGACCGAGATCACGTAGAGCGAAATGTCGGCCAGATCGGGCGAGAAGGTGGCGGCAAGATTGTCGCCATCCGGATCTCGATGTCATCTTCATCGAATCAGGCG